>JAJQEA010000292.1 GCA_021201905.1 Clostridia bacterium | reverse complement strand
AGATGTGTATAATAGAAAGGAATCTGCCCATTACCATTGAATATATGGCTGCAGCCACTTTAGTTTCCACCATATTTTTTCATTTCAGCAACAATGTGACAAATATATCCATCATATACACCCTGGCCATTATCATGATTGCCCGCGCTACCAGCTGCTACGACGCCGGCATCCTGGCCTCTCTTTTTGGCGTGTTCTGGGTAAACTTTGCCTTTACCTATCCTTATCTGACACTGAACTTCACCATGTCCGGATACCCCATCACATTTCTGGGCATGGCCCTCATATCCAGCCTTTCCAGCAGCATCTGTATCATGATTACCAAACAGAATGTCCAGCTTCAGGAAAAAGACCGCATGCTGCTCAATGCGGAAAAAGAAACCATGAGGGCGAATCTGATGCGGGCCATGTCCCACGACCTGCGCACTCCCCTGACCAGCATTATCGGCTCCAGCTCCACATACCTGAGCCAGGAGGAATATATGTCCTCGGAGGAAAAAAGAAAGCTGGTCAAAAACATAGAAGAAGATGCCCAGTGGCTTCTCAATATGGTGGAAAATCTGCTTTTAGTCACCAGAATCCAGGACGAAAAAGGCGTGGCCTCAGTGGCCAAGTTAGATGAGTCCCTGGAGGAAGAAGTCATTTCAGAGTCCGTCCAGCGGTTCAGGAAGCGGTTTCCGGATGTCCAGGTGCGGGTCAGCATTCCCGACTCCGTCATCATCATACCCATGGATGCCACCCTGATAGAACAGATAATCAACAACCTTCTGGAAAACGCCCTGTTCCATTCCGGCACCAACGGACCCATTGACCTGGTGGCAGCCGCGGAAAAAAGCGGGCTCTCTGTCACCATCAAAGATTACGGCAAGGGGATTGCCCCCGAACTCCTGGATACGATTTTCGACGGCGGAGGCACATCGGCAAACCATACAGGAGACGGACACAAAGGAATGGGAATCGGTCTGAGCATCTGCAAAACCATTATCAATGCCCACGGAGGCGAAATCCACGCCGGCAATCACCAGCGGGGCGCCCAGTTTACATTTACCTTACCAGATTGGAGGGAATACTAAATTATGAATACCAAAGCCACCATCATCATCATTGAAGACGAGAAGAACATCTGCAACTTCATTGAAACTGTCCTGTCCCCCCAGGGCTACCAGGTTACCAGCGCTTATACCGGAACAGACGGGCTGAAGCTCATCGAGTCCCTTAAGCCGGATGTGGTACTCCTGGATCTGGGTTTGCCGGACATGGACGGCCTGGAGCTTATACAGGAGGTCAGGTCCACCAGCACCCTGCCCATCATCGTGATTTCCGCCAGGACTCTGGAGCGCAGCAAGGTGGCTGCCCTGGACCTGGGGGCAGATGACTACCTCACCAAGCCCTTTGGCACGGCGGAGCTGCTGGCCCGCATCCGCACAGCGCTGCGGCACAGCCAGAGAGCGGCCGGCACACAGAGCCTTAAATATGAAGTAGGGGATCTTCTCATTGACTTTGAACGCCGCCTGGTAAAGGTAAAGGGGCAGGATGTCCATTTGACCCAGATTGAATATAAGCTGGTTTCCCTGCTGGCCCAGAACGCTGGCAAGGTCATGACCTATGAAAGCATTATTACTAAAATATGGGGACCATTCGCGGACAGCGACAACCAGATTCTGCGTGTGAACATGGCCCATATCCGAAGGAAGCTGGAGGAAAATCCGGCTGAGCCCCAGTACATATTTACAGAAATCGGGGTGGGCTACCGGATGCGCGAGGAATAGAGCCGAATTAAAAATTGTTCAAAAAAGGACCGCCGGAAGGGATACTTCACATAAGGAAGTGTCCTTTCCGGCGTTTATAAGTATTTGTATTGACGGTAGTCCAATCAGATGGGTCAATGATACTGTTGATTATCAGGAGAAAACTCTGCCATATCATCGTGGAATCCAATGCACTTGATATTCAAATCGATTATAGGAGTCGGAACCTGCTTGTTCTTGTTGTTCAACGGAAAGTACATTACTCATAATTTAAGACTCCTTTCGTTTTATTCCATTTTTTAATAGAGTTCCATTGTTTTTGCCATTCATTTTCATTCACTATCGCATCAAAAACAGGCTCAAGAAATTTCTGTATCTCGTCAATCACAACAGTGAACTCAAGCGTATTATCTTTAATGTTCTTCAAGAAATATTTCCACCGCTTTCGCATATCTATTTCTTCAAAACCTTTTGCAATCATAAAAATATAGTCATTGCCCGTTGGCGTATTAATTACATTGTTAATCAGTTCCTTTACATCCTCCATCGAATTGGACGCTGAACGAAGAAGAAAATCCACATCAATCGTGGCTCGACTCTCAAAATTGGTAAGTGTGTAAATAAACAGATCACCTTTGAGGATAAGGTTATCCTCATATCCTGATTTTGAAAGCTTTCGCAGAAATTCCTCCTGTACAAAAAGCTGTAAGCACTGCTGATAACTAATACCAGAAGCCTTTGCTTTATTTTTAAGTTTAGTAAGAACAGAAGCCGCTATATCTGCCATTACAACCACACTCCAATCAAATCCCTAACTCGTTTTTGTACCCGCAACACTTTTGCATATGCCATAAGATTAGGGATATTCTTTTTCGGGTCTTTTATATACCCTTGTATTGCCTTGTTAAAAATCTCTTTATCCATCTTACTCATATTTCGCAGTACATCACAAAGGGTACGGTCACGGTCATAAATACGAACATCAATAGAATCAATCTTTCCTGTGGTTTCTCCAAGTGTAACCAATGCAGGTTCAACACGGTACGCCTTAATAAAGGGATAATCAATTTTAGTACGCTGTCTGGAAGCATTCTTATCAATAGCCAAATTCCATTCAGCAGGATTTCTATCACTGTATTTGTAATAAAAGAGTGCTGTTTCCATACAAAGTACTGCATCAGGGAATAGACGATTGATAATTACAATCTCACTTTCTCCATAGTCGTCAAGCCAATGATAATATCCACGCTTCACTTTTTCAATCAAGCCTTTATCCATAAGCAATTTTATATCTGCATAATATAGCTTTGAAGCTGTAAGTTCAGCGGTAGTCATAATATAGTTGTGCTGGCTAAACAGCTTTCTGAATATTTCAATGTCTTTTTCTTGAAGCATTATTCCACCTCTACTTAAGCACACCTAAATTTGCAATCAGTGGTGTGCTTTACTATATTATATCTATTTTATTCTTTAAAATCAATGCTCCGTCCGCCGAAGAATGTGAAGAAATGATCCAAAAACGCTTGAAACAAAAGCATTCAAAAAAAACGGCATAGCCATGAAAGGACTATGCCGTAATTTGATTAAGAGCCGCCCTCGTCCCCACTGCTTCCTTATGTGAAGGGGACGGATGGTCCTTTTTTATAGAAAATATCTCCCCAATCCTTCCAAAAAATACAGTCCCGCTACAGCGCCCTGATCCGGAACGCCCTTGGCTTTGGCCGAAAACACGGCTGCCTTTCCATACTTAGGAAGCATATCCTCGGTTGCTTTTACGCCTTCCCTTGCGCCCTCTGCCGCCCTGCAAAGCATGGCCCCCATATCAGCGCCCTCCGCGCAGGCTTCCCGGGCCTTCTTTGCCCCGGCGTCCACTACGTCCAGGATGGTACGGTCCCCCAGCTGGCATTTTCCGCGGTGGGCAATCCCTCTGGCAAAACCATCAAGGAAATCCGCCAGCTCATTTGGCCCCATTTCTCCTTTTTTTCCAACAGCCTTTGCACCTTCCATGATTCCGCTGGACATCAGGGTTCCCATGGTGGACGGAACCAGACCGGCCATTTTCATGCCTGCCTTCATGAGCGTTTTTCCAATGTCTCCTTCCGTCTCATTATCCCGTATCAGCTGGGGCAGGGCCCCAAAACCTTTCTGCATGGTCAGGCCCAGGTCCCCGTCCCCCATTCTGGCATCCATCTCGCAGAGCTCTTCCTTTTTCTCCCCAAAGATATCCGCCGCACCCTGAAAGAGCGCAGGAAGTTCATGGCATGTAATCCGATCCATTCTTTTTCCTCCTTAACCAACCAGTTCACTTTTTCCGGTTAAACCTGGGTATAAAACGGCGTATGGACAGGCATGTCAATCCACTGCTTCATCTCCTGGTCCGCCATGCGGCAGATGGATATGGAGGCTCCGGCCATCTCCATACTGGTGGCATACTCCCCTACAAAGGTGCGGTATACCCTGATTCCCTTTTCTTCCAAAAGGCGGTGCACACTTCCCGACAGAATGTAGAGCTCCTCCTGGCTGGTGGCTCCCAGGCCGTTAATCAGCACGCAGGCCTCCTCACCCGGATTTAGGGGCATATCTGCCAGGATCTCTCCCACGGACTCCTCTGCCAGCTCATCCGCTGTCTTAACCGGCCCGTTCCACACGCCGGGCTCACCGTGGATTCCCATGCCGAAGGCCATCTCACCCTCTGCCAGGGTAAAGTTGGAATGGCCGATTTCCGGGATGACGCAGGGCGTCAGGGCAAAGCCCACTGTTCTGGTATTTTCCTTAGCCTTTTCTGCCGCGGCCAGCACCTCCTCCAGCGTTCCCATCCGGGCCGCCCTGGCTCCGGCGCACTTATACATAAAGAAGATTCCGGCTACTCCGCGGCGCACCTGGGCATCCTTATTGGAGAGCACATCGTCCGCCCCCACAATGCTGGCAGTCCTGATATCATCCATGTCCAGCATCTCCGCCGCCATATCAAAGTTCATAATGTCCCCTGTATAATTCCCATAGAGGAACAGGACTCCTGCACCGGCCTCCACTTCCTTGGCCACATTATAAATCTGCTCCGAGGACGGCGACTGGAACACGCCTCCAACGCCGCAGCCGTCTAACAGGTTCTCCCCCACATATCCAAGAAACAGAGGCAAATGCCCGGTGCCGCCTCCGGTAATGATAGCCACCTTTCCCGGTTTCTTCTTTGCCGTACAGTAGCAGCGGAGGTCATCCTCCACATATTTCACCATGTCCGGGTGGGCAGCGTAGATTCCGCGCAGCATATCGTCTGTATAGTGTTCCGGGGCATTGATAATTTTTTTCATTTTCCGTCCTCCTAAAGAATGATTTCTTTTGGATAAGCCCACTTCTGCAGCTCCTCCACAGGCAGGGCATGAGGTTCGGCCCCGTTTCCGGCGGCCAGGGTGATGTAATACATCTCCGCAATTTCCTCCACGTACTGGGCCTTTAAAAATGCCGCGTCCATGTCCTTGTCTGCCGCAATGGCTCCGTGGCTCTCCATGAGGCAGCAGTCATACTCCTTCATCACCTCAGCCACCTTTTGGGCCAGGTCCACGGTTCCAGCCCTTCCATAAGGAGCCACGGGGACTGTTCCCGTCTTACCCAGGTAGGCGCACTCATAAACAATGGGCATAATAGGCTTGTTCATGATGGAAAACGCTGTTGAATAACGGGCGTGGGTGTGCACGATTGCCCGGATATCCTTTCTTTCCTTATAGATATACAGGTGCATCATGGCCTCGCTGGAGGGCTTGACCTCTGCCGCCCTCTCGATTACCTTACCGGAAAGGTCCATGACACAGACGTGTTCCGTTCCCAGCACATCCCTGGCCACGCCGCTGGGCGTAATCACCACATACCCTGTCTCCGGGTCAAATATGCTGAAATTGCCTGATTTGTGCCTGCACATGCCGAGGCGCTCCGCCTCCTTTGCCACTGCAACCACCTGCTCCTTTAATGTCTCAAGCATGTAAAATCCCTCCGCTCTGCCCCTACAGGCAGCCTTTTTGTAAAATGATGCAGGCGTAAAATGCTGTCTCTGAGGTGGACACCACCGCATAGGCATCCTTTGCCGCGTCATAGAACGCGAACCGGTCCAAAAAGCCAACTGCATCCGCGCCGCGTTCGTCATGTTTTGCCACAATATCCGTAAACTCGTCCCAAACCGGGCACTCCAGGTCACGGTGCATTTCCATTTTATCCATGATTGTGACGGGTTTCTCCACAAAGCCGTCCAAAGGCATCAGCTGCAGGATGGCGTCCAGCATATCTGTGGCCCGGTGCCCGTCGCACCGGATGTTAATATGATTCTTCTCTGCCGCGATGGATGCAGCCGGGAAATTGGCATCCCCGATAACCAGGGTGTCTCCGTGCCCCATCTCATGCAGGACCTTCAACAGCTCAGGTGAAATGCTTGCAGGTACCCCATTCAGCATATGCTTACCTCCCTATTCCCAAGGCCTCAAACGCCTTGTCATACGGCGCGTGGCACATTCCCTTCTCCGTGATGATGCCTGTAATCAGGGAGTGGTCGGTCACATCAAAGGCCGGATTATATACATTGATTCCTTCCGGAGCCATGCGCTCCTTATACCACATCTCGGTCACCTCGTCAGGGCTTCGCATCTCAATGGGAATCTGATCGCCTGTCAATGTATCCATATCAATGGTGGAGGTGGGTGCGCACACATAGAAGGGGATACCATAATGCTTTGCCAGAATGGCCACGCCGCTGGTTCCTATCTTATTGGCGGCATCCCCGTTTCTGGCCACCCGGTCGCAGCCCACAAAGATAATGTCAATCTTTCCTGACTTCATCAGTATGGACGCCATATTGTCGCACTGCAGGGTGGTGGTGATACCCGCATTATACAGCTCAAAGGAGGTGAGGCGGGCGCCCTGGAGAAGCGGCCTTGTCTCATCACAGTAAACATGCATGGCTGTTCCGGGCCATCCCTTTTCAAGGGCAATATACATGGGAGCCGTAGCTGTCCCATACTTGGCCGTGGCCAGTGTGCCTGCGTTGCAGTGGGTCAGGATGCCTATTTCCCTGTCCTCCCTTTTGAGCTCCTTAAGCAGCCCAAAGCCGATTTCCCCGATTCCGCGGCTGATCTGGATATCCTCCTCCCGAATCTTATCCGCCTCCTCAAAGAGCAGCTCCTTGATTGCGGCCACGTCCCTTTCCTTATTGGCCGTAACAGCCGCCTCCATGCGGTTCAGCGCCCAAAACAGATTGACAGCCGTTGGCCTGGACGATGCCAGATAATCCTTCAATTCCTTAAACCGGCTGTAAAACGCGTCGTACTGGTCCTCGTCGATGCCGGATGCCAGCAGGGCTATTCCATAGGCAGCCGCAGCGCCGATTGCAGGGGCCCCGCGGACTCTCAGCTTCTTGATTGCCTCCCATATTTCCTCTTTTGTATTCAGATTGATGCGCTTAATGGTTCCCGGAAGAAGCGTCTGGTCTATGATGTCCAGCGAGCTTCTGTCCTCTCTCATTCTGACCGTAATCACCTGGTCAAAAAATTCCTCAACCGTCATGGCTTTTATGCCTCCTTCTCTACTTACCTGTGTAATCCCTCATGTCCCAACCGGCCTTAAAGCGTCTTTTGGGCTGCTTCCTTTGCCCTTAACACGGCTGCAACGTAATCAGCCCCGGTCCTAAAGGACCCCTGGTTCATGATATACTCCTTGCCCGCCAGTATATTGATGCGCTCCGCCAGGAGACGTTTCGTTTCATCCTGAATGGTGGTCACATCCACCACATTGGCCATGCCCACGGTCCTGCGGTGCAGCTCCGTGCCCGCATAGCCGGCGGTATCCTTAAGGATTCCGTCAAAATACCACTCCTTAAAGCCCTTTACCTTAGCCATTGGCTCTGTCACGGCCTCGTCATACTTCCTGCTGAACTTTTCAATAAAGAGATCCACGGTCTCCTCAATGGTCTTGAGGCACCAGTCACAGAAAGATCCGTCGTCCGTGGAAAGGCCGTTGTCATATGCGAATATCAGGTTGGCCACCACATTGCCCACATCATAGCCCATGGGGGCATAGGTTCCGAATTCACAGTCAAATATCTTTGTTGAATCCTGGCGGATAAAGATGGATCCCGTGTGAAGATCGCCGTGCAGAAGGGCCTGGGCATCTGTCATAAACTGGAATTTAAGCTTGCTCACCTCCAGATGGAGCGCCTCGTCCTCATAGAGCTCCTTCTTTACAAAATCACGGTTGGGCTCATACACGTTGTTCCTGTCATACAAATCCATATAAGGCTCCATGAGCACAAGTTTTTCCGTGATATCACAGAGGTCCGGAGAAATGAACTTTTTCACCAGCTCTTTTTTCTCCTTGTGGTCCATAACCACATCGCTGCTCAAAAGAAGGGTGTTCACCATAAAGGTGGATACGTCCTCCGCGAATCCCGGGAAGGTCTCATGCTTTAACATGGCGTCGCGCATGACCGCATAATCAGAGCAGTCCTCCATGCCGCAGGCGCACATGACAGTGTCAAAGAAATACACATGAGGCACCATTCCCGGCGCATACTGGTCCTCCAGCATGAGTATTTCGGACTCCAGACGGTTTCTGTCCCTGGATGGTTTTATGTCCTTGGATATCCTGGCCTCGGAGCCGGCCTGTTTGATGTAGATGGAATGGCCCTTGCCGTCCCATACACGGTATACATAGTTCAGGTTGCCATGGGAAGGAGGAACCACTGCCTCCATGGAATCCAGGTCCCACGGAATTTCCGTGGCCTTCTCCAGCGTATACTCAATGACATCCCCCACGTTCATCTGAAAATAATGATCAAATCTTGACATATGTAGTAACCTCCTGATTAATCTTCTTTCTTAGATGCATAAGCTGCAATAAGCGCAAGTGCCAGGACAGCACCCTTCACTGCCGGCAGAACATAGAACGGAACCGCACAGATGGTAAGGCCGTTCTCCAGTGTGGAAACCAGCATGGCGCCTATCATGGTTCCCAGTGCATTGGGCTTCTCAGTGCCTCCCACGGTACGTCCCACGAAAACAGCTGCCAGCGACGGCATCAGATAGTTATCGCAGCACATAACCTGGGCGGAGCTTCCCCTGGATGCCACCAGGATACCGCCGATGGCGATGAACACGGCTGTAATCATACCGGCCAGATAGCGGTATTTCTTTACATCGATACCGGACAGCTTTGCGGCTTCCTTATTGCCGCCCATGGCGTAGAGATACCGGCCGTGCTTTGTAAAGTTAAGGAAAAGATAGGCCACAAGCACACAGCCCAGCATGATGATAATGATCCACGGAGCGCGTCCGATGGCTGAAAATGATTCTAAAAGCGCGGTACGCGCGGGAGCCGCTCCCCAGGAAGTCTTCATGCCGGTGGAGACAGCGCCTCCGCCTATATACCACTGGCCGATTCCCTGATGGACAAACATCAGGGCGCAGGTGGCAAGCATATCCGGAATCTTGCAGACAAGAATCAGGAACATGGTCAGCTGGTACATAACCAGAGTGGCCAGAATACAGATAAGAATTGACATTCCCAACGACTGTCCCAGCCAGAGATATGCAGACACAAACACATAGGCAGAACAGCTGGCCAGTGTTCCGGCTGACATATCAAAACCATCCGGCGCCATGGTGATGGTGGCCGCTATACCAAACACCGTATTGATGGCCATTGCCCTGAGAATATTCACCATGTTGCTTGTTGACATAAAGGAGTTGCCCTTATAGGCTGTAAACGCAATAAAGCAAACAAGCAATGCCAGGACCGCAGCCCAATCCACTAAAAACCTCTTAATATTTGTACGACTTTTCATCGCTACCGCATCCCTCCTGTCTATTATTTCCCGTTCTTATTGTCTTTCCCGCCAACTGAGTAGTACATGATTTCGTCCTCCGTGGTCTTAGCGGTTTCCAGCTCTGCCATGACCGTACCGTTGTACATGACATACATGCGGTCTGTCAGAGACAGCAGCTCCGAGTTTTCACAGGAAGCATAGATAACACAGTTTCCCTGTTTCGCAATTTCATTAATCAAATGGAAAATGTCCTGCTTTGCTCCCACATCCACTCCCTTTGTGGGCTCGTCAAATATATATACATCGCAGTCCGCCGCAAGCCATTTTCCCACCGCCACCTTCTGCTGGTTGCCTCCGGAAAGATTCTTGACCTGCTGCCTCACGCTGGGCGTGGAGATCCCAAGGTCCTTTACAAACTGCTTCGCATTGTCATCCACTTTCCGCCTGCGGATAAAGGGGCCTGTACAGAACCTGGAAAGGCATGCCGCCGATAAATTAAAGCTCACGTTCTCATTTACCAGGACCCCCTCCTTGCGCCGTTCCTCCGGCACCAGGGCCATCCGGTTCTTGACTGCCCCGGAAGGATTTGCTATCTTTAATTCCTTGTTTTTCAGGAGGACTCTCCCGCCTGTCTTTCTATATGCGCCGAAGATGGTCTTGCAAAGCTCGGACTTCCCGGCTCCCACCAGGCCGGCGATTCCTACCACCTCGCCCTTTTTCACCTGTATGGACACGTCCTTTACCTTGCCGCCTGCGCCGGACAGGTTTTCCGTCTGAAACAGCACCTCGCCAATCTGGCAGGCTTCCTTTGGGAAGTTCTCCTCGAACTTACGCCCCAGCATCTTCTCCACGATTTCCTTTGTGGTAGTCTCCCCTGTAACCGGCGTGGTGTCAATCATCCTGCCGTTTCGCATTACCGTGTAATTCTCGCAGACCTCCAGGATTTCATTTAACCGGTGGGAAATAAAAAGAATCGCAATATTTTCCGTTTCATGTAAATGCTTGACAATACGGAACAGCTCCTCTGTCTCGGTATTGCTTAAAGGTGCGGTGGGCTCGTCAAGAATCAGGAAATTACATTCCGACCGAATGGCCTTGGCTATGAGCACCATCTGCTTCTGGGCCAGGGACAGGTTCTGCACCAGTTCGTGCTCATCCACCTGATCGCGGCCGATATGCAGCCGGTCCAGGGCCTCCCGCCCCTGCTTAAATGCCTTTTTCCAATTTACGATATAGCCGCTCTTTCCCATGACCATATCATTCTGTACAATGTTCTCCGCAACTGATAAGGTAGGATACAGAGCCATATCCACTTCCTGATACACAATCTGGATTCCCAGCTTCTTGGCATCCACCGGCGTCCTTACCTCCACCTTTTTGCCATTCAGCAAAACTTCTCCGGTATACGTGGGGTTTGCCCCTGCCAGCACCTTCATCAAAGTTGATTTCCCTGCGCCGTTGGCACCCACGACTGCCCGGATTTCGCCGGTGGACACTTCAAAGTTAATGTCGTCAAGGGCTTTGACGCCCGGAAATTCAATGGAAACATGTTTCGTTTCTAATTTAATCCTATCCATGGAGTCCCTCTTTTCAGCGATACAATCTTTTTAAAAAAGGGAAACGCAGGCCAAAACCCGCGCTTCCCCAAAAAAACGATTGCCTGTGGTTTTGTGTTTAAAAGAAAACCTCGTTTTTACTGGCCGCTTATTTGTGAATCAAATCCTTTGGCATCCAGTCTGCAGCAGACAGATAATCCAGATTTCCGTATGTTTCGCCGGCAATATTGCCCCAGGTTCTCAAC
>JAJQEA010000159.1 GCA_021201905.1 Clostridia bacterium | reverse complement strand
AAATAGAATGGTATATGGCAGCAGATACCAGCGCTATTCCGGTGTTAAATGATGAAGTCGGCGGGGTTACAGTAACCATTGGGACTGACGGAATGGAATCCAGGGATCCGGCTTTGGCAAAAGGGAAAACTGTTACACTGAAAGGTAAACAGGCGGAGATTTTCGTCCGTTACCGGGATATCCATGTTGACCATTCTGCATTGTACAGAATGGACCAGCAGCAGCAATATATAAAGGGATTTTTTGAATCGGTACAGAAGCATTCTGCCAAGGACAGCGGGCTTGTAGTCAGACTGTTTGACCGGATACAGGAGTACATGGTTACGAATATGGCCAAGGACCAGTATCTTAAAGTAGCCATGGATGCAGTGGGAAGTGGAAAACTGAGAGATGAGGATTTCTATACAGTGCCTGGAGAGGGCGTGGTGACGCCCAGATATGATGAATTCTATGCTGACAAAGAAGCCGTGGCACCCATACTGCTGGAGTTGTTTTATCGAGAGATTGAATAGATGGCACGGCAGAGAACCGCAATACCGGCGGGGCAGTAAAAGTCTGCAATATCCAGCATGGTATCATGCTGTTTATTGAATATAACTACTCTTAGGAGAGAAAGGAGAGGTGAAGGATATGAAAAAGAAATGTATAGCAGCTTTAGTGCTGGCAGCAGCTCTGGCATCACAGCCTGCATGGGCTTTTGCGGCAGGCAGTGCATCCAGCAGCGGAAGTGATGGCAGTGGTTCTATTAGCTCATCCAGCAGCAGTAGCAACAAAGGCACTACAAGCTCTAAGTCCAACACCACAGTATCTGTATCGTCAACTGGTGTCAAAACTACAGGCGCTACAACCAGTGCGAGCCCAACAGGCAGCACGATTGGGGTTGCAGTAGACACAGTAACGACTACAGGACAGCAGGTAACAACCAATTCCAAGGGAGAGGCTGTTATCGGCGACACCGCTGTTGCATTTGCAGACAGCGTGGCAGCAACGGCAGGACTTCCTGCAGGTGTGGTATCAGCTATCAATGATATCAATGCGGGAAAACCATTGAACGAGGTTGTGCAGGGGATTGATCTGGCAGGCTATAATGCTTTGACAGGAACACACGCAATCATTACCAAGGATGCGGCTACCGGCGCTGTTAAGACTGGTGCGGTAGAGGTATCCCTGTATGTGCCTAACCTGGTTTCCAATGTAAACAACGTGCAGGTGCTGTTTTATGACAATGCTACAGGCCAGTGGCAGCTGATTCCGGCTGTTAAGGTGGATCCGGTAACAAAAACAGTGGCTGTCAATGTTCCTGGGTCTGGTACATTATCTGTAGTGTATAAGAACTAGCAGCATTGAAAAAATGCTGGCCGGGGGCAGAAATTGGCTGAAGCCGGGCCCCCGGTTTTACAGAAGTGCTTTAGAGAGAAGAGTGGTGGGAAAAAGATATATCGAAAAGCAGATAAAGGCTGGCTGAAGCATTGTGACTTTACCTTAATAGACGCGATATGCCTTCAGGCCGCATATGTTGCCGCATATTTTATACGACAGGGGATCCGTTGGCCGTATGCCAGCCAGTTGTACCGAAATATGGCAATTGTATTTCTGTTCATACAGATTTTTGTGACCTTTTTTGGCGAGAGTTTTAAAAATATATTAAAAAGGGGAAAATTTAAAGAGTTTACAGAAACCATAAAGCACGTATGCCAGGTTATTCTGATTGCGGCTTTTTATCTGTTTGCAACTCAAAAAGGGGAAGAGTATTCCAGAATAACCTTAGTAACAACAGGCATTTTATATGTTGGTATTAGTTACATAGCCAGGATTTATTGGAAGAAATATTTACTGACAAGAGGTTTGGAAGGAAAGGGCAAGCGTTCTCTACTTATTCTTACATCCAAGGGAATGGTGGAAGAGGTAATACAGAATATACTAAATAAAAATTACGAACGTTTCCACATCATAGGCGTATCTCTGATGGATGCGGATTGGGCTGGCAGAACTATAAATGGAGTAACTATAGTGACAGAGCAAAATGGGATTGCAGAGTATGTGTGCCGCGAATGGGTGGATGAAGTGTTTATAAATCTGCCAAAGGATATGCCTTTGCCACAAGAGCTTATGGATGACTTCATTGATATGGGAGTCACAGTACATTTGAAGCTGATAGAGATGGGAAGGCTAAAGGGACAGATACAGCATGTGGAACGTTTGGGAAGTTATACGGTTCTTACCAGTTGCATCAACATGGCGTCATGGAAACAGGCGTTTTTTAAGCGTACCATGGATATTGCAGGTGGGATATTAGGCTGCACATTGACAGGAATATTGTTCTTGTTCGTGGCGCCCTGTATCTATATTCAGTCACCGGGTCCGATTTTCTTTTCACAGGTGCGCATTGGAAAGAATGGCAAGAGATTTAAATTATATAAGTTCCGCAGTATGTACATGGATGCGGAGGAGCGGAAAAAGGAATTAATGAATCAGAACCGGGTAAAAGGCGGGATGATGTTTAAAATAGAGAATGACCCCAGGATTATAGGCGGAAAAAGCGGAATTGGAAATTTTATCAGGAATTATTCAATTGATGAATTTCCGCAGTTCTGGAATGTGCTAAAAGGAGACATGAGCCTGGTTGGCACCAGGCCGCCTACTGTGGATGAGTGGGAGAAATATGATTTGCACCATAGGGTCAGATTGAGTGTAAAGCCTGGAATTACAGGTATGTGGCAGGTAAGTGGAAGAAGTGAGATTACGGATTTTGAAGAGGTCGTGAAGCTGGATAAGGAATACATAACTGAGTGGAGGATGGGGTTGGATATTAAGATTCTGCTTCAGACTGTGCAGGTTGTGTTGGGGAGAGGCGGGGCGATGTAGGGATAGATGAGCCCAGAGTCTTAGAGAGAATACAAGGCACTGCACGATAATAATCGGTCTAAATTTTTTATTGATTAGGAATGGGGGTATGGTTACCGAAAAGCTTATGAAAATGGGATGGAAAAGATGCTTTTATTTTAGAAGCATCTGTATAGTGTTTTTTCATTGATAAAGCGAAACTTATATGGTTGGGCGGGATGTATTCCAACTACAAAACGAGAGTCAAGGTGAAATAATACTTGCAGAATCGATGACCACACTGCTAAAAACGAGATTTTATAAGGATTATTCGTTACATAATGGCAGGACTTTCGAAACAGAAAAAGTTGTATGGTTAATTCTATTTTCCGATTGTTTGAATATGAAACTTGTATTTCCAAATACAATTATTGTTTTCAATAAAGTATTGAATGTTTGCAGTATCTGTACATGAGAATAATTGATGATTCAATGCTGAAAATGAATATTATTTGTGTTCATTTTATAAGAATTATATTTTGCATTGATAGAGAGGCACATGCTGATAGATGACCACTTGGTAGAAAGGTTGTTGTGGAAGTTATGAAGATGAATACCTGAATGATTTACACAGTGTTTTAGAACATATAAAAAGCTTTAGAAACAAAGGGGAACCACGAAATGAGTTGTGTGGATTTAAAAGGAAAAACAATATTAGTTACTGGTGCTGCTGGTTTTATAGGATCCAATTTGGTAAAACGTCTTTACAAAGATGTGGAGAATGTGACAGTCATCGGCATTGATAGCATGAATGACTACTACGATGTACGATTGAAGGAAGCAAGGCTTACTAAATTGTTAGCATATCCTTCATTTGTTTTTATAAAAGGAAACATTGCGGATAAAGAACGGGTCAAAAATGTATTTGAACAGTACAGACCACAGATTGTTGTGAATCTAGCGGCACAGGCTGGCGTCCGCTATTCCATCATTAACCCGGATGCCTATGTTGAATCGAACTTGATTGGCTTCTATAACATCCTGGAAGCCTGTCGTCATTCCTATGATAAAGGTCATACTCCTGTGGGGCATCTGGTATATGCATCGAGCTCATCTGTCTACGGTTCTAACAAAAAGGTACCCTACAGCACGGATGATCAGGTGGACAATCCCGTTTCCCTTTATGCAGCTACGAAAAAATCAAATGAACTGATGGCCCATGCATATGCGAAGTTGTATAATATTCCATCTACAGGACTTCGTTTCTTCACCGTATATGGTCCAGCTGGACGTCCCGATATGGCCTACTTTGGATTCACGGATAAGCTGAGAGAAGGCAAGACCATACAGATTTTTAACTACGGAAATTGCAAGCGGGATTTTACATATATTGATGATATTGTAATTGGTGTGGAAAAGGTCATGCAGAAGGCACCAGACAGAGTAAGCGGTGAGGATGGGCTGCCTGTTCCGCCTTATGCTGTTTATAACATTGGAAATAATCATCCGGAGAATCTGCTGGATTTTGTACAGATATTGAGCGAAGAGCTGGTAAGAGCAGGAGTGCTGCTCGAAGATTACGACTTTGACGCTCACAAGAAACTTGTACCAATGCAACCTGGGGATGTACCAGTGACCTATGCGGATACCAGTACATTCGAACGTGATTTTGGTTTTAAACCCAGCACAAGTCTGAGGGATAGGCTGAGAAGATTTGCTGAATGGTACAGGGAGTTTTATATGTAATGTTTGTACCTATAATGGTGTGAAGAAAAATTTTGTCCATAGCGTAGCAGACGAACAGCTGTGCCTGTGGGAAGGAGAAAACGATTATGAGAGCTTTTAATGAATTGAAGATTGCTGTGGCTGGAACAGGATATGTGGGCCTTTCCATTGCCACACTACTGGCGCAGCATCATAAGGTAATGGCTGTGGATATTGTACCCGAAAAAGTTAAACTGATTAATGATAGGAACTCGCCAATCCAAGATGATTATATTGAAGGGTATTTTGCTGAAAAGAATCTAGATTTGACAGCTACTTTGGATGCAAAGGAAGCCTATACAGATGCGGACTTTGTGGTCATTGCAGCCCCCACCAACTATGATAGCAAGAAGAATTTTTTTGATACATCTGCTGTTGAAAATGTGATTGGACTAGTTATGGAGTATGCTCCTGACGCAATCATAGTCATCAAATCTACAATTCCGGTTGGCTACACAAATAGTATTCGGGAAAAGACGAGGAGCAAGAATATCATTTTCAGTCCTGAATTTTTGAGAGAGTCAAAAGCATTATATGATAATCTATATCCCAGCCGTATCATTATCGGAATCGATTTAGAGGATGAACGTCTGGTTGAGGCGGCTCATATCTTCGCAAGATTGCTTCAGGAAGGTGCAATTAAGGAGAATATCGACACACTATTCATGGGATACACGGAGGCTGAGGCTGTAAAGCTCTTTGCTAATACCTATCTTGCGCTAAGAGTTGCTTATTTTAATGAGTTGGACACTTATGCCGAGAGTAAAGGTTTAAATTCCAAGCAGATCATTGATGGTGTGTGCCTAGATCCAAGAATCGGATCTCACTACAATAATCCGAGCTTTGGGCATGGTGGGTATTGCCTACCTAAAGACACCAAGCAGTTGTTGGCCAACTACCAAGATGTTCCTGAGAATCTGATTGGAGCAATTGTAGAGAGCAATAGAACAAGAAAAGATTTTATCGCTGCTCGCGTACTGGAGATAGCTGGTGCATATGGGGCGAATGATAGCTGGGACGAAAATAAAGAGAAAAATGTAGTTGTCGGAGTTTACCGACTGACAATGAAAAGTAATAGCGATAACTTTCGTCAAAGCAGCATTCAGGGTGTTATGAAGCGGATCAAGGCAAAGGGAGCAACGGTGATCATTTATGAACCCACTTTGAAGGATGGAGGTAATTTCTTCGGAAGTAAGGTCGTAAATGATTTAGCAAAATTCAAAGAGATGTCGCAGGCAATCATTGCTAATCGGTATGATTATCGCCTAAACGATATGAAAGAAAAAGTTTATACGAGAGATATTTTTCAGAGGGATTAATGGAGTAGACCATGGATAGAAAGTTTAAACATAAACATGAAAAACCAAGGCTCTGTCTTGTGTCTTCATCGGGCGGACATTGGGAACAACTACAGAAATTGCAGTCTTTGATTGATAAGTATGATGGTTTTTTAATTACTGAAAAAGCGCAGTTTCAGGAAAATGCTAAGTACTTCATGATACAGACCGATCTCAAAGACAAGCTAATGCCATTTAAAATGGCTGTGAATAGTATTAGAGCGACTAGCATCTGGATTAAAGAACGTCCTGATTTTGTAATCACCACAGGTACAATGGTGGCCTATCCATTTTATCTTCTGGCCATATTGTACCACAAAAAGTTTGTTTACATAGAAACTTTTGGTAGAGCAAATATGCCTACAGTTGCGGGAAAGAGAATGGAGAAGCATTCCGACTTATTTATTGTGCAATGGGAATCACAGAAGAAATATTACAAAAAGGCTGTCTATGGGGGCTGCTTGTATTAAGTAAGTACGATCAATAGAAATGTTATATAAGAAGAGAAAGGATGTCCAGTCATATGATATTTGTAACAGTTGGTTCAAGGAATTATCCTTTTAGTCGCTTATTTAAAAAATTAGATGCACTATATGAAGATGGGACTTTGAGTGAGCCGATGTTTGCTCAGATTGGAACCTCTATATATAAACCAAAGAATTATAAATATAAAGAGTTCATTTCTCCAGACGAGTTTTCCGAGAAAATAAAGATGACGGACATCGTAGTCACGCATGGTGCATCAGGTTCCATTATGAAAGCCCTGAATGCAGGGAAAAAGGTAATAGCTGTAACGAGGCTTGAAAAATATGGAGAGCATATCAATGACCACCAGATACAGAACAATGAGGCATTTAGTAGCAATAAATATGTATTGATGGCAGATCTTGAATTGGATGATCTGGGAGAGTGTTTCAAGAAAATCTATAATGGGACCGATGGGCTGGTGCCATGGGAGAACAAGGATCCGCTGGCGATTGTAAAGATTATAGATAAGTTTATACAGGAGAATTGGTAAATTTGATATTTGAAAAGGAAAGACAGGGTATGCAAGTTACAAAAGCTAAAGATAGTACGTTGCAGATCCTTCGTGGATTAGCTATAACAGTAGTGCTGGTTCACCATGCTATCTCAAGGATTGGGGTGGGTGGGTGGATGCGAAATATAGATGAAATACTTATATGTTTTCATATGCCAGCATTTTTTATTGTTTCCGGATTTCTATACCAGAGGAACTTGAAGAAATATGAAAGTGAAGGAAAGTGGAATTTCCTTCAAAAGAAAGCAAAGCACCTTCTTATCCCTTATATGTTTTGGTACGTGCTGCTATGGATAGGTGTACAAGTAGCCTGTTTGATGGGGGATTCCGTCAAAGATATGCTGACTGGAATAGGGTTTGCTCCCATGGGTATTGGAGAAATGTTGTATGGGCTTCTCACTTTTGAGATTTATTATGTCGAGCATCTCTGGTTTCTATATGTGCTGTTTCTATATTTCTTAATACATAGTCTTATTGGTGAGTTAGGAAGCAGTGAAGCAATTTTTGTTATAGGAATCTTGATGGGGGTTTCTACATGCGTCATTGCTTATCCGAATATAATAAGTAGGTTCATGATCTGGTTTGTATTTTTTTCATTCGGAAGATTCATGGAACGGCATGAAGAAGTTATAATACAGATCAAGGAAGGCAAATGGTTGGCTCCACTGCTGCTGTTTGTTGTTTTGTCTATAGCAAGGATTTTTTTGTTTGATGTAGAACCGGAGATTAACAAATATGTCTTGGCCATTGTGAGACAGATAATCAAGTACACATTAGGTTTTCTGGGAGTGTGGCTCTTATATATGGTGGACCGGTACTTGAACAGAATAAAGAATAGGCTCACAATACTTGTGAAAATAATTGGAGATTACTCCTATGACATATATCTGATGCACAATCCATACTTCTTAGCTTTGTCATCAACGGTACTGTATGGCTTCCTAGGGGTGAATGCATTGTTGACAATTGTTATTGCGGTAATTCTTGGAGTATCGATACCGATGATAGCCAGCAAATTTATAATTCGACGTTTCAAGATCCTGTCATTTGTCATGTTAGGAGAAGGGTGAGAAGCGGCAAAATACCGAGGTGAATAGGAATGGGGTTTACCGAAATTGAAAAGATGGGAAAACAGGTCTTTGAACAGTTCCCGGTCATTAAAAGAACAGCAAAGCGTGTTTATCAACTAGCAGGTGTAATGACATCAAATGAAAAATTCAAATCTGAAGGGGATATGATAAGAGTATCACCGGATGACGGATATGAGTATTTTTATGGCTATTATGATAAGCCTCCCTGGGATGCTACAGACAGATACATGATTGCTATCAAAGTGAAGCAGGCTTACAAGTCTGTGGCACCGAAAGAAGCAGGAGTGGTAGTTCTGATTGACACTAAGAAGGACAATAAGGTCTATAAAATCGGAATAACCCATTCGTGGAATGTCCAGCAGTCCTGCATGGTACAGTGGCTGGGCCCGGATTTCAAAAGCAGAATCATTTATAACGACTTCCGAGACGGAAAGTACTGCTCAATCATCTACAGCATTAAGGAGAAGAAGGAGGTTAAAGTTCTTCCACTTCCCATCTACGATGTTTCTAGAGACGGAATGATTGCACTTTCAATTGACTTTAATAGGCTACATAGAATGCGCCCTGGCTATGGGTACAGCAATCTTCCAGACACATCAAAGGGCAAACTTTGCCCGGAAGAGACCTGCATCTGGAAGATGGTGCTTGAAACCGGAGAGGTTACAGACCTTTTCAAGTATACAGATTTCGCAGAATTCGAGCCCGACGAGTCTATGGTTGGTGCTGAGCACAAGGTCAACCATCTCATGATCAGCCCGAATGGTAAGCGATTTATGGTTTTGCACCGTTGGTTCCAGAAGGGCAGAAAACATACAAGACTCGTCACAGTGAACATTGATAAAACTGAGATGTACAACCTCAGTGACGACGTATTCGTCTCACATTGCTATTGGAAGAACGATGAAGAGATCCTGTCCTTCCTTAGAAAGAAGGCAACTGGAGACCACTATTACCTGATGAGGGATAGGACACAAGAGTACCGCATATATTGGCCGGAACTGAACACGGACGGCCACTGTAGCTACTCCCCTGATAGCAGATATATCATTACTGACACTTACCCTAACCGCAAGCGTATTGCAACTGTATACCTATGTACAGAAGGGGATAACAAAGCCAGAAAGATTGCCCGTGTGTTCTCGCGATTCCGATATGACAATAACTGCCGCTGTGACCTCCATCCGCGTTGGAGCCGTTCCGGAGACAAAATCTGCATCGATTCTGTGCATGAAGGAAAACGCGGGCTTTATGTGATTCCCGTACCGGTGGCGACGGAAGCAGGTAAAGAAGAAAAAATCCCGAGGATTATACATAGTGTATGGATGGGAGGTAGTCTCAAGAGCGATGTTGTGAAGAAGAGCATGCAGAGTTGGAAAACGCACTGCTCTAATTATCAGATGATTGAATGGTCTGAAGACAATGTAGATTTGGAAAATACCTGCGAGTATGTCAAACAGGCTTATGAAAAAAGAAAATGGGTCTTTGTGTCTGACTATGTACGCCTAAAAGTGCTGTATGAGCATGGCGGTATTTATATGGACACGGATATGGAGGTGCTTCGGAATATTGACGATTTTCTCACATATGACGGTTTTCTCTGCACCGAGAGCTATAATACGATCTGCACGGCAATCATTGCCACAAAGCCACATGCAGAGTGGGTGAAGGAGTTTCTGGATGAGTATCAGCACATATCCTTCGTAAAGGAAGATGGCTCATTGGATACTCTGCCGAATACGAAGCGGCTACAGAAATATCTGGAAAAAAAGTACTCCTATCATTGGTCGGACGATGTGCAGGAGCTAGAGAATGGATTAGTTATCTTCCCGCAGAACTATTTTTCGCCGCTTAATTGTTTCACTGGTGTTCTGAACTTAACAGATAATACATATACATATCATCATTATGACAATACATGGAAGAACAATACGGACAAAATGAAGAAGATTATGCAGGTAGGAACTAGAGTAATTGAAGAAGATACGAGAGCAAAATTGTGTAGACTAAAAAATAATTGGATGCGTATTGATGGAGGTGGAGGGTATAAGGTAGTATTCCTGGTGACAAGACTTAGAAAATCCGGTCCGGTCAGCCAGACTCTTGACCTTATCAGATATCTTAATAAGGATAAATACCTTCCAATTGTTGTTTCGTTGTACACAGAAGATAAGAACAATACCATGCTTCCGCAATATCGTGAAGCAGGCGCTGAGTATTTATGCATAAACATTGGCAGGATGGAATCCGTGATTAACGGAGGCAAGTTGGTTGCTAATTTTATGAAGGAACTTGAACCCGATATTATTCACTCGGTGGGAATGCCTTTGTACAGGATGGCTATTAAATATAAGGCCTGTCCAAACTTTACAACAATACACAATTATGTGTATGATGATTATCCCGTTAAGTATGGAAAGATTGTAGGTAATGCTATGGCGGCGAATGATATCCGTTTGATAAAGCGTAACGCAAAATACATGGTTACATGCTCCAGCAGTCTGAGCGATATTTATAAATCCAAATATGGAATAGATGTTGATTATATCAGGAATGGAGTGGATGTAAGCCGCTATTGTATGGTGACAAGTGATGAAAAGCTGCAGTTGAGAGAGAAGCTCAACCTTCCGAGAGAAAAGAACATTGCTGTATTTACGGGCCAGATCTGTGAACGGAAAAATCAAAAGTTTGCAGTTGAAGGAATCCTTGCAGCAAGGAGAGTTGATATCTGTCTAGTGTTATTGGGAGGCGGAGTAGATCTGGACACACTGAGGGAGCGATATGCGAAAAATAGAAACATTATTTTTACCGGCGAAGTGAGTAATGTAGCAGAGTATCTCAATGCTGCAGATTTGTATATTTCCTCAAGTATGTCGGAAGGTTTGCCGGTCAGTGTATTGGAAGCAATGGCTTCAGGTTTACCTATCATGCTTTCTGACATCGTTCAACACGAGGAAGTGATAAATACTGCATCACATCTGGGGATGATTTTTGAAAACAATGACATGAAATCATTTTTGAATGCGTTGGATAAGATGCTCACTTCTGATTTGAAAGTAATGGGGGAAAATTGCTACCGTGTGGCAAGCACAACGTTCAGTGCGGCTTTGATGACTCGAAATTATGAAAAAGAGTATTTGAACTTTATAAAGCGTAATCGCGGGGGTGCGTAATGAAGAAACTGCTGATAGTACTATGGTTTGGCAAATTCTTGAACTACTTTGATTTATACTTGAAATCCTGCTCATGGAACAAAGGATGGAATTGGATGATCTTTACAGATCAGGATCCTGCGGGATATGACATCCCGGGCAATGTAGAATTTGTTAGAACGTCTTTTGAAAAGATCAAGGAGAGAATAGGTGAAAGTTTGGGAGTACCCCTTTCCAGAAAAGCCAGAACGTACAAACTGTGCGATTTAAAGCCCTTTTATGGAAATATATTTAGTCC
>JAJQEA010000266.1 GCA_021201905.1 Clostridia bacterium | reverse complement strand
CGCCCCCCCCCCCCCGCCCCCCGCCCCCCCCCCCCCCCCCCCGCCCCCCCCCCCCCTCCCCCCCCCCACCCCCCCCCCGCACCCGCCCCCCCCCCCCCCGCCCCCCCCGGGGCCGCATGAAAATCACAGAAGCAAAATCACGGATGTGGGGTAAGAAATACAGTTGATAACATAGGATAGAGGAGGAACTTATGATTCAGTATTACAATGGGAGCATATTTGATTCAAAGGCAGATATTTTGTGCCATCAGGTGAACTGCCAGGGCGCGTTCGGCTACGGCATCGCGGGGCAGGTAAAGAAGCTGTTTCCCGAGGTGGAAAAGACGTATAAGCGGATTACCAGGCAGTGGATTGAAAAGGAAAACGGGGATACCTCCAAGCTGCTGGGACGGGTGTCTGCCCAGCCTGTGGAAAAGGACGGACGCTGGTTTCTGATTGGCAATCTGTACGGACAGGATGATTACGGCAGGAAAAAGCAGGTCTATACGGATTATGACGCATTGGAAAGAGCTATGGGAGAGATCCGGAGCTTTTTGGAAGCCAGAGGCAAAAACGAGACAGTGGCCTTTCCATATAAGATAGGATGCGGCAGTGCGGGCGGCGACTGGAATGTTGTGGAGGATATGATTAAGCGTACGTTTGAGGGATATTCCGATGAAGTGCAAATCTGGAAATACGAAGAGTGATAAAGAATATTCTTTTTGGGGGGAGCCCGGCGCTTCCGCAACATGGGGCTACGGAAGCTGCCGGGCTAGCGTCATTTCTGACCTGATGTGAATATACCATAGTTCAGGATGAATTGCAACGGAAGTCAGTGAAATGTAATGAAGCGTAATGTTTCTTACAAAAAGCTGACTTTTTTTAATAGAAGGATTCATTTTTTCCATAGGGAAATCGAAAGATTTTCATGATTTCAGAGGAAAAATATGGGCTGCCAACAGGAATATTCTGGAAAATGCCTGCATATATTATTAGGCCGGCAATTTTATCAGAGGGTTGAAAAAGGCAGAAAGAAGGTGAATCATGACACATTTAGAGCTGGTGGCGGAAATCGGAAGCGGACCAATGGAAATCGTAAAGCTGTATCTCAAAGGCCTGCTTTCCTTTGCAGAGCTGGAAAACATCCTTGGAAGGGATAAGGCCAGCCTGGTCCATACCTTTGCGTCTGACAGCGGGGCGGGAAAAATCGGTGAATTACTGTTGTCAGGACTGAGGGGTTATATGGTATAATCAAAGGAAAGAAATCAGAGGAGGCCAGCTATGAAGAATGAAAACAACACAGTCATAGGTACTGTATTAGGTGATATAACGAAGATAACCGGAATGGATGCAATCGTAAATGCGGCCAACTCATCCCTCCTTGGAGGAGGAGGGGTGGACGGGGCAATCCACAGGGCCGCGGGAAAGGAACTGCTGCATGAATGCAGGCTGTTAGGCGGCTGTAAGACAGGACAGGCCAAGATTACAAAGGCCTACAACCTGGACTGCCGCTACATCATCCACACCGTGGGTCCTGTCTGGAACGGCGGGACAGGCAGTGAGCAGGAGAAGCTTTCCTCCTGCTACCAAAATTCCCTTTTGCTGGCCCTGGAATATGTAGTGTAGGGGATTGCGTTTCCCGCTGTCTCCTCCTGCATTTACCATTTTCCTGTGGAGCTGGCGGCGGAAACCGCCATAGGAACCGCCAGGAAATTTGTGACGGAGCATCCGGGGGAACTGGAACAGATTCTGTGGGTTCTCTTTGACGCCAGGACAAAACTGGTGTATGATACTGTTTTGAGGAAACTGTGACTTTTTGTTGCAGTTGTGTCCCCGGAAGGAGGTTCCACATGGGACAGACGGAACGATTGATTGTGCTGGTATTTATTGTAGCCGCCCTGCTGTTTGCCGGAATCTGGGACAGGCATCACCGCAGGTAAGGATAATGACCCGCGCAATGACAGAATACGTAAGAAAGAGATGGAATCAGAATGTCAGAAAGAAAATTTGTGATTGTTGACGGCTCATCCCTGCTGTCAACCTGTTACTATGCAGTGTTACCCAGGGAAATCATGTTTGCCAAGACCGATGAGGAGAAGGAAAAGCATTACGGGAAAATTCTCCACGCCTCGGACGGGACCTATACCAACGGCATCATGGGGGTGCTGAAGGCCGTGGTTTCCCTGATGAAAAAGCAGCAGCCGGCCTACATGGCATTTGTGTTTGACAAGACAAGGGATACCTTCCGCAGGGAACTGTATCCTGATTATAAGGGGACCAGAGGCAGGACGCCGGAGCCTCTGAAGCAGCAGTTTGTGCTGATGGAGCGGATTCTGGAGGAAGCAGGCTTTAAAGTGCTCTACAGCGACCGGTATGAGGCGGATGACTATGCGGGAAGCCTTGTCCATAAATTCAGGGAGCAGGTACCCGTGGTTGTGATGACCAAGGACCATGATTATCTGCAGCTTGTGAGTGATGCATACAATGTAAGGGCCTGGATGGTCCAGGCCAGGCAGGAGAAGGCGGAGGAGCTTTACGCCAAGTATTACGGTCTTTACGGCCTGGACAAGGAATCGGTGAACCTGCCGGAAAAGACCTTTGAGTTTACGGCTGAAACCGTGTATTCCGAGGAAGGGGTGTGGCCGGAGCAGATTACGGACCTGAAGGGAATCCAGGGAGACACCTCGGATAATATACCGGGAGTCAGGGGCGTTGCCAGCGCGGCCCCTCTTTTGCTGGGAGAATACGGCACCGTGGAGCATATTTATGAGGTGATACATGAGGCGGAGCAGGATAAGAAGGCGCTTAAGGAGCTGCAGGACTTCTGGAAGAACAGCCTGGGAATCAGCCGTTCCCCCTACAAATCCCTGACCAAGACAGGTGAGGAGGGGGAGCTGTGCGGGGAAGCAGCCGCCAGGCTGTCTAAGGAATTGGCCACCATCAAGACAGACATACCTCTGGACCTGGAACTGGAGGATTTTTCCGTGTCCTTCTGTAAGGAGGATGTGCTGAAGGAGTGGTGCAGGAAGCTGGATATTAAGATTGCTTCTGTGTTTGGGAAAGGTTAACAGATAAACCGCAGCAGCGGGACCGGATGATATGCATTCCGGTCCCGCTGTTTTTAGGTGGCGGTATGACAGATGAGTATGGCAAACGGATTATTTGGGGCTTTCGTTGATTTCAAACTTGTTCATATCCCCACGGTAATGGGCATAGGCATAGTCAATTATGGTTCCGTCGCTGGTGGTGGAAATGTTATTGAAACAAAGCATGGGGCTGCCCGGCTTTACCTCCAGCAGCTTCACATCCTCAGGGGTGGCTGTCTCGGCGGAAACAATGGTGCGGGTGTTATCAATGCAGGTTTCCGGCCGTGACATAAAGAGATTGTACAGTGAAACGTCCTTAAAGTCATGGCTCAGCACAAAGTGACAGAGGTTGTAGGGAAGGTAGTTCTGGATCGTCACCACAGGCGTTGCATCCGCAAAACGCCGTCTGAACAGGGAAATGACCTTGTCATTGGCCCCAAGACGCAGAAGCTCCCTGATACGGTCGTCCGGCGTCATGACGGACATGTCCAACAGTTCCGTATGCGGGGTCTTGCCCAGTTCCTGGATTTGCTGGTGGAATGGTTCAAAGGACTTGATGAAGCTGGTCTTTTTATTAGGCTCCGTGACAAAGGTGCCTTTGCTGGTTTTCCTGAGCAGGTAACCTTCGTTTACCAGCTCGGAGATGGCCTGGCGCACCGTAAAGCGGCTGATGTTGTAGTGGCTCATGATTTCCATTTCAGTGGGGATGGTATCCCCGGTCTTTAAAGTGCCGTTTTCAATATCTGTTTTGATGATATTTTTCAGCTGGTAATAAAGGGGAATGGGCACATCTTTATTTATTTCTTTGGTGAACATGGTCATAATTTAAAATCCTTTCAGCTTAGATACATATGTATGTACAAACGAAACATCAATTATATTGTAAAGCATGTTGTGGAAAATGCAAGGGAAAATTTGAAAAAATAACATTTTATTATAATTTTGCCACAAGTACTTGACAAATATACATCATTGTGCAATTATATGTATGTACGGACATATGGATGAAGGAGGGGTAGTTAAAAAGGTGGTTCTTAGTTTTGAAATGATGGTGTGCGATACCCTTTTAAGACCGGTGGACCGGGATGTCTTAAGCAGGGACTGCACCATGATAGAGAAACCGGTACAGGCCTGCGGCGGGGATGCTCTCAATACAGCCATTGGATTATCGCGCCTGGGCATTCCTGTCACAATGGCGGGATGGGTGGGAGATGACCTGAATGGAAGGTTTGTGCTGGACCAGTGCAGGAAGCTTGGAATGGATGTTTCCCATGTGGTAACTGACCCGGTTCACGCGACGGCATCCAGCTTTGCGCTGATTGAGGAGAACGGGGAGAGGCATTTCCTGTCAGATGTATCTATTTTTGACCAGGTGGATGACAGGGACCTGCCGGAGAAAGCCATTGAGAATGCGGATATAGTATACATTGGTTCTGCATGCAGCTTTAACAGGATGAACCAGGGAGGCCTTGCCAGGCTTCTGAGACGGGCCAAGGCACACGGCAGGATGACGGTCATGGATGCGGCCTTTAACCAGAGGGCAGTCTGCAATTGCTGGATGGATATGTTTAAGGAGGTCCTGCCCTGTACAGATGTTTTTTTCCCAAGCTACGAGGAGGCATCGGCCATAACCGGATGCCGGGAGATCCCGGAAATCAGCAGCGCCCTTAAGCCCATGGGGCTTACCTATTTTGGAATCAAGCTTGGATCAAAGGGGTGCTATGCCACGGATTTTTCCGAGGAGAGGTACATAGAATGTCCGAAAGGAATTCGGGCCGTGGACACCACGGGGGCAGGCGATTCCTTTATGGCCGGGCTGATGGCCGGCCTGATCAATGGACTGTCATTTTTTGAAAGTGCGGGATTTGCAAGCTCAGTCGCTTCCCACAGTGTCCAGTATATGGGGGCGGCCGGCGGCATACTGCCCTATGAAGACGAGATGTATTTATACAATCACCATAAAAATCATAAATAAAAGGAGAAGAAGGCTTATGAAATTATCACCGATGAAAGACATTCTGGAGATGGCTGAGGAGAGGAATATTGCCTATGGCGCGTATGTGACTGTATCCTATGAAACTGCTTTGGCAGCAATCGAGGCAGGTACACAGCTGGATATTCCGGTCATCTTTATAACAGGCACGGACTGCTGCGATTTGATGGGCGGTTTTGAGGGGACTGTGGATACCGTTAAGAGGGCCATGAAGGCAGCCGGCTGTAACGTTCCTGTTGCGCTTCATCTGGATCACTGCCGTACATATGAGGAATGCGTACAGGCCATACAGGCCGGACATTCCTCCGTCATGATAGACGGTTCCTCCCTGCCCTTTGAGGAGAATGTGGCTCTGACCAAAAAGGTGGCTGATTATGCCCACTGCTACGGAATCACGGTGGAAGGCGAGCTGGGCAAGCTGGTGGGAGAGGAAGGAAATTTTAAGGTGGAAGGCGACCCTGAATCTGCACAGACAGACCCAGAGCAGGCAAGGGAATTCGTGGAGCGCACAGGCATTGACTGTATCGCTGTCAGCATCGGGACGCAGCACGGCGTATATGTGGCGGCCCCCCACCTGAACATTGAACGGCTTAAAAAAATACACGATGTGGTGGATGTTCCCATTGTGCTCCACGGCGGTTCGGGAACACCCAAGGAGCAGGTACAGGAAGCAATCAGAAACGGTATCAGGAAAATCAATATTGCCACAGATGTATTGATTGCGGTTGCCAATTCCTTTGAGGATATGAAGCAGAAGCCGGACTTCAAGTATAACACGGGCATGTTTGTCAATTCCCAGGCATGCGCAAGGGAGTTTATTAAGGGGAAAATGAGAGAATTCGCACTGATGGATTAATATATCAAAAAAGGAGAAGATGACTTATGAAAAAAAGGCATGAACAGAATCGTATGTGGGTTGACAGCAGCAGTAATGATGGGAACATTAACCGCGTGCTCCGGCGGTCAGGGGGAGACAAAGCCGGCGCCGGCGGCAGGCAGCGAAGCCGCCGGCGCATCAGAGGGAGCCGCGCAGGGAGAGGCGCCGGCAGAGATGAAGGCCACGGTTATCTGGAGAGCCTTTGACGACCAGTTCCAGAGCGGATTCCGCATCATCATGCAGAACGAGGCTGAGAAGCTTGGCGGCATCACCCTGGATATGCAGGATGCGGCAAACGACGTATCCACGGCTAATTCCAAATTAGAGGTGGCCCTGAGCAAGAAAACGGATGTGGTTGCCATATGCGCACCTGACTGGGAGAGCATTGAGAACATGATGAAGAAATGCGACGCTGACGGTGTGCCGGCCATATTCTTCAACATGGAGCCGATGGAAGATACCATGAACCGGTACGACAACATCTGGTATGTAGGCGCCCAGGCCAAGCAGTCAGGCGAAATGTGCGCCCAGGCGCTGATTAACTACTGGAATGACAAAAAAGACATTGCGGACAAGAATGGGGACGGCAAACTTCAGCTGGTTATCCTGCAGGGTGAAATCGGACAGCAGGATGTGACGCTGCGCACGGATGCGTATAAGGAAACCCTGGAAAAGAACGGAATCGAATATGAGATTCTTGCCTGCGATACCGCCAACTGGGACCAGGCCCAGGCACTGGATAAAATGAATGCCTGGATTACCGCCTACGGAATCGACGGGATTGAGGGCGTCCTCTGCAACAACGATTCCATGGCCATGGGCGCGGTGCAGGCCTGTATCAACAATGGCTACAATTCCGGGGCTCCTGAGAAGTTTGTCCCAATCGTGGGAATCGACGCCAATATCGATGCCCTGGAGGCAATGAAGGCAGGTTCCCTTCTGGGCACAGTGCTCAATGACAGGAAGAGCCAGTCTGACGCCATCATCAATGTGATTAAGGCAGTCCATGCAGGAACGGAAATCACAGAGGACGTGGTCGGCGTGGACTGTACGGTTGATGGAAAATACGTATGGGTACCATATGTGATTGTGGATGAAAGCAATTTAAGCGCAACCCTGGAGGATATGCTGGCAGTGGCCCAGTCCGAATAAGGAATCTGGAGGATGCAGATGGAAGAGTACAGACTGAAGATAGCAAATATGTCTAAATCCTTCCCCGGAGTAAAAGCTCTTGACAATATTAAGCTTGCGGTGAAGCCTGGAAGTGTACATGCGTTGATTGGCGAGAACGGGGCCGGCAAATCCACTTTGATGAAGTGTCTGTTCGGCCTGTATCACCCGGACAGCGGGACCATTGAAATCGATGGACAGGTCATGGATATCAAAGACCCCAACGACGCGTTAAAAAGCGGCATTTCCATGATTCACCAGGAGCTGAATCCGGTTCCTTACCGGAATGTGGTGGACAATATATGGGCGGGCAGGTTCCAGACAAAAGGCATTGTGGTGGATGAAAACCAAATGATGGAAAAGACCAGGAACCTGCTTCGGGATTTGGATTTTGATATAGACGTGACAACCTTTGCAAAGAATCTCTCTGTTTCACAGATGCAGGCAATTGAGATAGCAAAGGCTGTTTCATATAATGCAAAAATCATCATTATGGACGAGCCCACCTCCTCGCTGACCGTGGCAGAGACACAGCACCTTTTCAAAATCATTGACAAGCTGAGGAAGGAAGGGCGCTCCATTATCTATATATCCCACAAGCCGGAGGAGATATTTGAGATAGCAGACGAGATAACGGTGATGAGGGACGGCCAATACATAGGCACATGGGATATAAAGGACATTACCATAGACCAGTTAATCGGACAGATGGTGGGAAGAAAGATGGACGAGCGTTTTCCCGTGTGCGAGAACACAATAACAGACGAGGTGATGCTGCGGGTAGAGAATTTTACCAGCGCAGACCCGCGTTCCTTTAAGAACGTGTCCTTCGATCTGCATAAGGGAGAGATACTGGGTATTGGCGGTCTGGTGGGGGCACAGAGGACAGAGCTGATAGAAGCCATATTCGGCCTGCGCAGGATCACAAGCGGAGAACTGACTGTCAATGGAAAAACAGTGGTCAACCATTCGCCTCAGGATGCCATACGAAACGGTTTCGCCCTTCTGACAGAGGAGCGCAGGGCAACGGGAATCGTTCCCATGCTGTCAGTCTGGGATAACACCCTGGCGGTTGCCTATAAGAAGCTGACAGGCAATGTCCTTGGATACATCCATACGAAAAAACTGTCCCCCAGTGTTGACAAGGTGTGCACGGATCTGGATGTCCGCATGGCCGGGACAAAAACGCTTATCAAGAACCTGTCGGGAGGGAATCAGCAGAAGGTGCTGATTGGCAGATGGCTGCTGGCAAACTGCGATGTCATAATGCTGGACGAACCCACCAGGGGAGTGGATGTGGGCGCTAAATATGAGATTTACAGGATCATGCAGGATTTGGTAAAAAAGGGTAAAGCGATCATTATGGTTTCCTCTGAGATGCCGGAGCTGTTGGGAATGTCGGACCGTATCATGATTATGTGCGCCGGAAAGCAGACAGGTATCCTTAGCAAGAAGGAGGCTACCCAGGTTGAGGTGATGAAGTATGCCACCCAGTTTGATGATAAAACGAAAGAAGGAGTGTCAGTATGAAAATAAAGGAGTTGACAGCAAAAGACATAAAGAATATCATGATGGATAAAGCTCTTATCATCGTGCTGGTATTCATGATTATAGGAATTATCATAATCGAACCTTCTTTTCTGCAAATAAGAGTATTGACAGACATATTGACCCAGTCTGCCGTTAAAATGATATGTGCTCTGGGTCTGATGTTTGCCCTGCTCTTAGGCGGAACAGACCTTTCCGGCGGCCGTCAGGTGGGCCTGGCAGCCGTCATGGTGGCGTCCCTGGCCCAGATGGCGGACTACTCCAACAAGTTCTGGCCTGGCCTGCCTGAACTTCCTATCATCATTCCGGTCATCATGACGCTGGCCCTGGTTGCGGTGATTGGAGCGGTCAACGGCTTTATGATTGTGAAGCTTAAGATGGCGCCTTTTATCGCCACGTTCGGTATGAGCACCATTGTCTACGGTATTAACTGTCTGTACTTTGCAAAGAAGCCAAACAATTCACAGCCCATCGGAGGCATAAGGGATGATTTGACCGTGCTCAGCAGCTTTAAGGTATTTGGCCAGATTTCCTTCTTGGTGGTCATCGCCATTATTGCCATTGTCGGTGTATGGTTTTTGCTTAACAAGACCGTGTTTGGGAAGAACATATATATCGTGGGAGGCAATCCGGAAGCTGCCAAGGTATCAGGCATCAATGTCAGCAGGGTAATCATCACCGTGTTTATCATCGAATCCATGTTTGTGGGTCTGGCCGGTATCCTGGAAGTGGCCAGGACCGGAGGAGCCAACTCGGCATATGGAAATGCATATGAATTTGATGCCATATCCTCCTGTGTGGTGGGAGGCGTATCTCTGAGCGGAGGTGTGGGAAAGGTATCCGGCGTCATCATCGGTGTGCTGATTTTTACCTTCATCAGCTACGAGCTTGCCTACATAGGAGTTAATTCCAACTGGCAGCTGATTGTAAAGGGACTCATCATATGCAGTGCGGTGGCTCTGGATATGAGAAAAAATTCTTAACAGGAGGAACAAAATTGAAAAAAGTTAAATTATCAGAAGGGCTGTCATTGTCAGCCATTGTTCAGGGGTTCTGGAGGCTGGACGGCTGGAACTGGTCCGCACAAGAGCTGGCAAGATTTATGAATGAATGCATTGAGAGGGGGGTGACCACCTTTGACACGGCGGAAATCTACGGAGGAACGCTCTGCGAAACGCTGATGGGCCAGGCCTTTGAACAGGATCGCTCTATCAGAAACAAAATCCAGCTGGTATCCAAAACCGGCATATTCAAAGAGGGCGGATTTGGATATTATGATACGAGATATGACAGGGTAAAACAGTCCTGTGAGGAGAGCCTGAAGCGGCTTCACACAGACCATCTGGATCTGTATCTGATTCACAGGGAGGATCCCTGCATTGATTTTGAGTCTGCCGGAAAGGCATTGACAGAGCTTAAGAAGGAAGGAAAGATTGGGGAGATGGGCGTCTCCAACTTTGACCCTCATAAATTCAATGGTCTAAACAAAGCGGTAAACGGGCAGCTGGTAACGAACCAGATTGAGTGGAACCCGGTGTGCTTTGAACATTTTAATTCCGGTATGATGGACGACCTGACTGCCTCCAAAATCCATCCTATGATATGGTCGCCTCTGGCGGGTGGAAGAATGTTTGACGCCAACGACAGTCTGTGCGCCGCGGCCATGAAAACCATAAAGAGAATTGCCGAGAAGCACGGCGCGGACCCGTCTGCCATCATATACGCATGGATTATGTATCATCCGGCAGGGGCAGTCCCTATTTCCGGAAGCAACAGGCTGGACAGGCTGGATACGGCCATTAAGGCCCTGGACATTGGTCTGGAACATTATGAATGGTATGAAATCTATAAGGCCAGCGGCCAGCAGGCAATCAGGTAGAAGGAAGGGCCGGAGGGACTGTTTGGGGCGGGCGGATACCTGGCTTAACAGTCTTTTACCAGCCGTCCGGCCACATGGACGTTGAAGAAATGGACAATGGGACCCAGTCCGAAGGCTGACACCAGGGTGCCCAGTCCGATGATTCCGCCCGCCAGAAAGCATATCACAGCACAGAAAGCATCCGTGGCTATGCGGTGCCAGAAGTAGGGGATAAGGGGATGGCTCTTTGCTGTAACCAGGGAAATACTGTCGTAGGGCGCAACTCCCACGTTGGGGGTTTGATACAGGGATACGCCGAAGCTGGTGACAATGACGCCGATCAGCACGGTAATCACGCGCTGGGGCATGGTGTCCGGCACTGGAAACAACATGGGCCATAATCCATAAAAGAAGGTGACGATGTATCCCAGGAGAAACGCATTTACCAAGGTGCCGATTCCTATGAGTCTGCGGCCTGCGGCCAGCTCAAAGAGAAAGAGTATGCCGTTAATGATAAGTAAAAAAGAGGCGTAGCTGAATCCAAGTATATTGGCCAGGGCCATGACCATACCGCTGAATGGGTCGTTGCCCAATCCGGACAGCTTGAATATACTGATTCCCATTCCCAGAAATACGTTTCCCATAATCATGATAAGCAGGCGGCGTGACCCGATTTGTTTGAAGTATGTTACAGCCATAAAAATGTACCTGACCTTTTCTGTTATTCCGTTTCCTTATTTCTTTACCTGGTTTATTATAGTACCGGAATGGAAAATTGGCAAAGGTTTTCAAAAAAACACTTGCCAAAATATGTATCCTGTGATAAAATAATTAGCGTTGTAAGCCGGCGTGTTGGAATGGCAGACGATGCAGACTCAAAATCTGTTGCGGGTAACCGCGTGCGGGTTCAAGTCCCGCAGCCGGCATCAATATGTGTCAGTTTAATGGCACAAGAGACAAGAAAAGACCCATGCAGAAGTTGATTCTGTGTGGGTTTTTTGCGTCCGGACTTTTTCGGCCTGTAAT
>JAJQEA010000121.1 GCA_021201905.1 Clostridia bacterium | reverse complement strand
CTGCAAAATTCCGTATCGTTTGATGGAATCAGCCAACTCAGCCAGCTGTTCCTCATTAAAATCTTTTCTGGGCTGTTCTCTATTGGGTTCAATCAAAGCCATTTTCACCATCAATTCCCCGCCTTTGCCATCCCCGGTTTCAGTCGTAGCCGCTTTTGCTTTTGCAATCTCCTCTTCGCTTTCCTTTATAACATCTTCTCCAAAGATGGCTCCCAATCCTTTACCCAATCCTTTTTTAGCCATTACAACTCTTCTCCTCTGCTCATTACTTCTGCCGCAAGCATCCTGTAGCTCTCGGCCCCCGTTGATCTGGAATCGTAAAGATTAATAGACATGCCGTGGCTGGGTGCCTCAGCCAGACGTACATTTCTCGGTATAATGGTTTTATAAATTGTTCTGTTTAAACTGCTCTTAACACTTTCCACTACCTCCAGCGATAGATTTGTCCTTGCGTCATACATGGTAAATACAACGCCTTCCAGTTCCAACTCCGGATTCAACTTCCTTTTAACCAGGTCCACTGTCTTTAATACCTGATTGAGTCCCTCCAGGGCATAGTACTCACACTGTATCGGAACCAGTACAGTATCTGCTGCTGTCAGTGCATTTATAGTCAATATATTTAGAGACGGGGGGCAATCAATGATGATGAAATCATATATATCTCGAACTTGATTTAGACAGCTGCTCAGAAGCTTTTCCTTATTCTCCACTTCCTGAAATTCAATCTCCGCTCCTGCCAGGTTCATATCAGAAGGAAGCACATCCAGATTCGGCTGTATTTCCTTAATAATACATTCATCCACAGATGCCTCTTCAATCATCATATCATAAACAGTTCTCTCAAAATCTTCCTGTTCCAACCCCAGTCCGCTGCTGGCATTTCCCTGGGGATCAAAATCCACCAGCATAACATGTTGTCCTGCTTCAGCCAAACATGCGGAAAGATTAATGGCTGTGGTAGTCTTACCTACACCGCCCTTCTGGTTGGCTATTGTTATGATTCGTCCCATATGTATAAATTCCTTTCTCGAAAAAAACAACTCTTTCTTCGATTACTTTAACAATTATAACACAAGTCCTATTCTTTTCCTACGGGAAATTAGGGGAAAAGGAGAATTTTCATGTTTTATACAAAAAAATGTTTCACGTGAAACATTTTTAAGGCAGAAAAGTGGCATCCTAATTCTATTGTGTCTTAATAATAATTTAATTCTCTAACCGTTGTAATAGCCCCCAGCTTGTATTATAATGGAGAAGAATCAAAAAACCGGTTATATAATATGTAATTTCAGGAGACTATTGAATGAAAACCAGGAATAAATTACTGACCTTACTCATACTGTCATCCGGAGCTGCTGCTGCTACTGCTCTGATTAACAAAGCGATAAAACTTTCGGCCACGTCCCGAAATGTATTGGAAGAACCAGAGGCACTGTGTTACAAGTGGCGTTTAGGAAATATACATTATACCAAGATGGGAACCGGTAAACCGATTCTGTTGGTACATGACCTTGCTCCTGCTTCCAGTGGGTACGAGTGGAAGAATCTGGTTGGGAAACTCGCGGAATCATATACTGTATACACCATTGATTTGCTGGGATTCGGACGTTCAGAAAAGCCCAATCTTACCTATACTAATTATCTCTATGTACAGCTTCTCTCTGATTTCATAAAATCAGAGATAGGGCACAGGACAGACATAATTGCCAGCGGTTCATCTGCTGCCTTGGGAATCATGGCTTGCAGTAATAGTCCCGAATTGTTTAATCAGTTATTATTTATAAATCCGGAGAGCCTTCTCTCCTGCAGTCAGGTGCCTGGAAAGAATGCAAAGCTTTACAAAATTATATTGGATTTACCCATTGTGGGAACCCTGATATATAATATAGCTTGCAGTAAACAGTTTATAGCAAAAGAATTCTTAACCAATTACTATTACAACCCCTACTCAGTAAAAACCAGGATAATTGACGCGTATCATGAATCAGCTCATTTAGGTGAGTCGCCCAAATCTGTCTATGCCAGCTTAAAATGCAATTATGTTAAATGCAATATTGCGGCTGCCTTAAAGAAAATTGATAACAGCATATACCTGTTAGGCGGAGGCGCCATTGATGATATAAGTGATTGCATGGAAGAATACAAGGAATACAATCCAGCTATTGAATGGACTCTTGTAGCCAACACAAAATCACTTCCTCATTTAGAGAAACCTACTGAAGTATTCGATGTGATTCAAACTTATTTATCCTAAAACAAGATAATGTTTCACGTGAAACATACGGTTCGGATATACTCCGAGCCGTTTTTACTATCATCACTATATGATGAAACCCATTGATTGACTATAGAATCTATATAAGGAAAGGAAAACACAATATGCTGAGAATTGGATGTCATTTGTCCTCGTCAAAAGGGTACCGGTCCATGGCAAAGGATGCGAAAAAGATAAACGCAAATACATTTCAGTTTTTCACCCGTAACCCCCGGGGAGGAAACGCCAAAGCCATAGATGAAAAGGATGTAAAAGAGTTTTTGGCGGAGGCCCAATCACTGGACATTAATCCTATATTAGCCCACGCCCCTTACACCTTAAACGCCTGCTCGGCCGATCCTAAATTAAGAGACTTTGCCAAACGAACCATGGCTGATGATTTAGTTAGAATGGAGTATACTCCCGGCAATATGTATAATTTTCATCCGGGAAGCCATGTAAAACAAGGAACAGAAATTGGCATACAATTTATTGCTGAGATGCTAAATAAAATTCTTTCTCCGGAACAGACCACTACTGTTTTGCTGGAAACAATGGCAGGAAAAGGCAGCGAGGTAGGGGGGAGCATTTGAAGAATTGAGACAGATTCTGGATTTAATTGAATTGAACAGCCACATGGGTGTCTGCCTTGATACATGCCATATTTGGGATGGGGGATATGATATAGCCAATCACTTAGATGATATTTTGACAGAATTTGATAATAAAATCGGTTTGAAACGTTTAAAGGCCATACACTTAAACGACAGCCAGAATCCCTTGGGTGCACATAAAGACAGACATGCAAAGTTAGGTGAAGGATATATAGGACTGGACACTTTTAAACGTATCGTCACTCACCCAGAATTGCGGCATCTTCCATTTTATCTGGAAACGCCTAATGATTTGGATGGGTATGCACATGAAATAGAAATGATGCGTGAGGCCGCAGATTAAATCTGATTGTGTGGAAATATTTTGTGAGTATAATCATTTTCATGAATTCATATAAACACTTATATATATACAAATGCTTACTTAAATATTTATATGAATAACGGTATGATGTCGGTTTGATTATCTGTATGATTATCTATATAAATACCGATATGAATTCCAATGTGTATTCCATGTAAATATCTATGTGATTATCTATATAAACACCGATATGAATTCTGGTGTGAATTCGATGCAATTATCTATGTGAACATCTATATAAACACCAATATGAATTCCGGTGTGAATTCGATACAATTATCTATGTGAGCATCTATATAAACACCAATATGAATTCCCATGTGAATTCTATGTAAATATCTATATGAGCATCTATATAAACAACAATATGAATTCCGATATGAATTCCATGCAAATATCTATGTGATTATCTATATAAATACCAATATGAATTCCTATATGAGTATCTATATGAATAAAATAAGTAGGAAGGCACAAATGACACCGTGCCTTCTTATTTAATATGCAAATTTAAAATATAAGTCTAATATACAAGTCTAATATACAAATCTAAAATGTGATTTTTAAATATAAGTTCAACATACAAAGCATACATAAACAGCTTTAGCACATTTCAAATGATAGGAAACAAAATTATATAAATCATATCAAAAAACTAAAATGTTACAAAAAAAGAATGTTTCACGTGAAACATTCCCTAGACTATCGCTAAACTCAATTTTGTATATCAGGTGCTCGGAAGCAGATTACTCGAAAACAGAATACTTGAAAGCAAAGCCCCTAAACAAATTCACGTAGAAGGAATACAACCTCCACCATAACGTAAAACTGCCAATTTCCACTCACCAACTCCAAAAGCTCTTGTTCAAAAAAATCCACAGTTTATCCTTTTACAGGATTAAAAAATGTGGCACAGCCATGATTTTCACAAACCGGCAACTTGATCGCCACTCTGAGGACTCTAAGGAATGTTTCACGTGAAACATTCCCTCCCTCCTTCTCCCCCTCTACTCCAAAGGCTCCTTGGTCGGCATTCCCGCCTTCCTTGGATACTTCTTTGAAATCCCCTTTACCTTCTTAATTACCACCAAAGATCTGGAAACATCTGTACCGGGCAGCATGAATTTATCTACAAATCCCAGCTCTCCCCCCAATATTCCAACAGCCTTACGGGCAGACATAAGCTCCTCTTCTATCTCTCCTGATTTATATGGAACAAAGAAACCGCCAATTTTTACAAAAGGCATACAATACTCAGACAAAGTAGCCAAATTTGCCACAGCTCTGGATACGCACAAATCATACACTTCTCTGTGCTCTTTCTGCCTTCCTATATCCTCCGCTCTGCCGTGAATAAATTCCACGTTCTTCAATCCCAACTCATTACAGACTTCCTCCAGAAACTTAACTCTCTTATTCAAAGAATCCAGCAAGGTAAGTTTTATTCCGGGAAAAACTATCTTGAGAGGTATACCGGGAAATCCAGCCCCTGTACCCACATCAATCATGGACTTTCCCTCCAGCATACCTTCCTCATACACGGCGCTGCCGCCGCATCCATCACCGGAATCCATCCCATTTTTCAACACTCTAAAAAGTGACACGCTGTCACTAAAATGTTTGGATACCACATCCGACTCATCTGTTATGGCTGTCAGATTCATGACCTTATTCTTTTCCACCAGCATTTCATAGTAAGTGAAAAATTGGTCCAATTGTCTCTCATTTAACTTTATCCCCAGAAGACCCAGCTCCCGGTCCATCTGCTGTCTAAATGTATCTGTCATATCAGACCCTCTCACTGCTTTCTTGTAAAATGCACCAGCAAAACAGATATGTCTGCCGGTGATACACCTGATATACGGGATGCCTGTCCTATGGTAGCCGGCTGCACCTTATTTAGCTTCTGCACGGCCTCCCTGCAAAGGCTGTTGACCTCTGAATAATCAAAATCCTCCGGCAGCTTCTTATCCTCCAGCTTCTTAAACTGTGTCACCTGCTGCATCTGGCGCTTTATATAACCTTCATATTTGATCTCAATATTAACCTGTTCTCTGACATCATCAGGAAGCCGGGGCCTGCCCTTGTCCAGTTCCTCCAGCTTATCATAATCCAATTCCGGCCTCTTGACCAGCTCTGCCAGTGTGATTCCGGATTTCAGCAAGGTACTTCCATATTTTTCCAGAAAGTTCTGTACCTGACTGTTCACTCCTATAACAGTCTTTTCCAACCGTTTGATCTCTGACTGTATGTCATCCACCTTCTTTAAGAGATGTTCATACGCTTCATCGCTTACCAGGCCGATATCATGACCAATTTTCCTGAGTCTGATATCTGCATTATCCTGGCGGAGCAAAAGCCTGTACTCTGCCCTGGAAGTCATCATCCGGTATGGTTCATGGTTTTCCTTTGTCACCAGATCATCGATCAGAACGCCTATATACGCCTGTGAGCGGTCCAGAACCACGGCTTCCCGTCCCTGTATCTTCATCACCGCGTTCACACCAGCCATGAATCCCTGGACGGCCGCCTCCTCATACCCCGAACTGCCGTTAAACTGTCCGCCCGCAAACAAGCCTGAAATCTTCTTAAACTCCAGGGTAGGCTTAAGCTGAAGCGCGTTAATGCAGTCATATTCAATAGCATAGGCATTTCTCACTATCTTTACCTTTTCAAGTCCCGGAACCGTGCGGTACATTGCATACTGTACATCCTCCGGCAAGGAACTGCTCATGCCTCCCAGATACATTTCATTGGTGTAAATCCCCTCCGGCTCCACAAATACCTGATGGCGGTTCTTATCCGGGAATTTAACCACCTTATCCTCGATGGAAGGACAATACCTTGGTCCGGTTCCCTCAATGGCCCCTGAAAACAGGGGTGAACGGTCCAGATTATCCTTGATGATACGGTGCGTGTCTTCATTGGTATATGTCAGCCAGCAGGAAACCTGCTCCTTCTGGATTTCATCCGGATCCGTTGAAAAGGAAAAGGGCACCACCCGGGAATCCCCAAACTGCTCTTCCATTTTGGAAAAATCAATGCTCTTTTTATCCACCCTGGCCGGTGTCCCTGTCTTGAAGCGGAACATCTCAATCCCGTTTTCCTTCAGGGAGTCCGTGAGATGGTTGGCTGCCTGAAGGCCGTTAGGCCCTGTAGGATTGCTCACATCCCCATAGATACACCTGGCTTTCAGATACGTTCCCGTGCACAGTATTACAGCCTTTGCGTGATACACTGCGCCGGAAAATGTCTTTACGCCCCTGATTTTCCCGTCCTTCACCATAATTTCCGACACTTCCGCCTGACGTATGGTGAGGTGATCTGTGTTTTCCAGGGTCTTTCTCATGTGCCTGCTGTAATCCTGTTTATCAGCCTGAGCATGCAGGGAATGAACAGCCGGTCCCTTGGATTCATTGAGCATCTTGGACTGAATAAAGGTCCTGTCTATGTTCTTCCCCATCTCTCCGCCCAGTGCGTCCAGCTCCCTGACCAGATGGCCCTTGGAGCTCCCTCCTATGTTGGGATTACAGGGCATCAGCGCTATGCTGTCCACGCTGACAGTGAACAGGATCGTTTCCATGCCCAGCCTTGCACTGGCCAGGGCGGCCTCACATCCTGCATGGCCCGCGCCCACAATCACCACATCGTATGTTTCTTCTAAATAAGGCATCATTCCACGTTCCTCTTCCATCTTAAATTCCCCTATTTACCCATACAGAATTTTGCAAATATCTCATTCACAACATCATCATCCACTGCTTCCCCGATAATGAATCCCAGCTGTTCATATGCATTCATCAGGTCAATAGAATAAAAATCCTCCGGCATGCTGTTTTCAACGCTTTCCTTTACCATCAAAAGGCTCTCCAGGCACTGCTCCAGCGCCTCCTTATGGCGCGCATTGGTAATGTAAACCTGGTCATTAAAAGACAGGTCGCCGTGGTAAAACAGCTTCTTGATTTCCTGCTCCAGCAGCTCAATTCCCTGTTCTTCCTTTGCTGAAACAGGGATTACCTTGTGGCCGCAGAGCTGTTCCAGCTCCTCTGTCCCCACTTCCAGATCCAAATCCGATTTATTCAGCAGTACAATGGTTTTCCTGCCACGGATGAAATCCATGATTTCCCTGTCGCTTTCATCTAACGGCCTGGAGCCGTCCACCACACAGATAATCAAATCAGCGTCTCTGGCCGCTTTCAGCGCCCGGTCCACACCGATTTTCTCAACCACATCCTCCGTATCCCTGATTCCCGCCGTGTCCACCACATTAAGGCTGATTCCCTGCAAATAGATATGCTCTTCCAGAGTATCCCTGGTTGTTCCCGCAACCTCAGTGACAATGGCCCTCTCCTCCCCTAAAAGCACATTCATCAGAGAGGATTTGCCTGCATTGGGCTTGCCCAGTATGACTATCTTTACCCCTTCGGACATAACCCTTCCGTCATCTGCGGACAGGAGAAGCTTTCTCACCTCATCAATCATGGGTGACAGCGCACTCATGAGCTGACTCCCATACCCATCCAGCGATATGTGTTCCGGGTCATCGAGAGCAGATTCGATAAACGCAATCTGATACAATATCTGGCTGCGCAGTTCCTTAATCTTACCAGACACCGAACCGCTCAGCTGGCTCACCGAGCTTTTGAGCGCATACTCATTGGTGGCGTGAATTACATCTGCCACCGCCTCGGCCTGGGACAAATCCAGCCTTCCGTTTAAGAACGCCCTCTTTGTAAACTCTCCCGGCTCCGCAGTTCTGGCCCCGGCGTGAAGAACGGTCTCCAGAATCCGCCTGACCATCAGCACTCCGCCGTGGCAGTCAATCTCCACCGTATCCTCAGCCGTATAGCTGTGGGGTCCCTTCATAATGATCACCAGAGCCTCGTCCACCTTTTCATCCCCATCATATATATACCCATAATGGACTGTATGGGACCGGGCAAGACTCAGTCTTACCCTCTCCCCCTTCCTGTTTCGGAAAATGGAATCGATCACGGAAAATGCTTCCTCTCCGCTGATTCGTACGATCCCGATTCCTGAGTTGCTCATGCCTGTGGCTATGGCCGCTATCGTATCTGTCTTCATAGGCTCTCCTCACAATAGAGCAAAAAGGCCGTCGCTTCAGCAACAGCCTCTTAACCTGTTTCATTCCTGCCTGCATCCAGTCAACCATGGATGGGCTTATTCTTCTTCACCGGCAGCAGTCTCTGCTGATGCATCTGAACCTGTCTGAGATGCACTGTTTCCATTGGTGCGGCGGTTATTCCTATATCCGCCGGAGCGGTCGGAACGTTCATAACGTCCCCCCTTATTCCTGTCATAGCGTCCCTTGCGGTCGCCGGATGCAGCTTCCTTCTTAAGGGCAATCACCACATGGCGGAAGGGCTCTTCCCCTTCGCTTCTGGTGGTAACATACTTATCATTCTGAAGGGCCGCATGGATGATTCTTCTCTCATAAGGATTCATAGGTTCAAGGGATACCGGTCTCTTGGTCCTCTTAACCTTATAGGCAATGTTCTTAGCCAGGGTCTCCAGGGTTTCTTTTCTTCTCTCACGGTAATTTTCCGTATCCAGCTTAACCCTGAGATATCCTTCTGTTCCCTTGTTCACAATAAGGCTCACCAGATACTGGAGAGAATCCAGGGTCTGGCCTCTCTTGCCGATGAGGATTCCCATGTCCTCGCCTTCCAGGTTTAAGGACAACTCCTGCTCCTCCTGGTTATATGCAGCCGTGATGTTCACCTGCATATTCATTGCCTCAAAAATCTGAGACAGGAAATCCATCGCCTTATCCTCAATGGACTCTTTTTTCTTAGCACGAATAATAGCTGGTTTTGCGCCGATACCAAGGAATCCTGTACTTCCTTTATCAACTACTTCATATTCCAGTTTGTCGCTGGTGGTTTCAAGTTCGATTAACGCCTTTGTAACTGCTTCGTCCACTGTCTTGGCAGTAACTGTAATCATATCCATACAAAACCCTCCTACTTTTTACCCTTCTCGTGCTTCTCATTATACTTGGAAACCATGTTAGCCTTAGCCGCCAGACTTCCGGGCTTGGCATTATCATTATAGTACTTGGTAGACTCCTCAACAATAGACTTAGTCTTAGCGATCTTAGCCATCTGGGCCTGCTCTGCCTTTTCTTCCTTTGCCTCAATCTTCTTGAGCATCTCGTCTACATTGCCCACTTTTGTAGGAGGAAGGCCTTTCTTTGCGCGCTTCTTGTTGGTCTTTTCAATGTTCTTCTGAACCAGGTCATCAATATCAACTTTATTAAGGTAAGAATTGATTCCCACCTGCTGGATGATGGTAAATACACTCTGTGCAACCCAGTAAAGTCCGATACCGGATGCAAATGAGAAACAGAAGAATACGGACATCAAAGGCATGGTCACGTTCATGCTCTTCATCATGTTTGCGCCAGGAGCGTCTTCCGACTGCTGGGGCTGGTTGGCTGTCATCAGCTTGGTGCTGTACCACTGGCTCAAACCTGCCAGAAGCGGAATACAAAGGGCCGCAAATGCAGTCATCAGCGTGGTGTTGTCAACCTTATTAAAATAGTTCATGATAACCTGCATGGGTGTGTATGCAATGTTCAGGCCAAAGAAGTTCTGCATGTTCTCAATGGCATCCACAACTCTTACGCCTGTCTCCGTAACTGCCTGTCCCACGGAAGAAAAGGCGTTGACCAGAGAATCCCACTGATGTCCGGTCAGCTTATATAATAAATCAATGACTGTGTTTACATTGGTATAGTCAAATCTCTCACCCACCATCTTGTGGGCCTGTGCCAGGTCTGTAAACGCCTGGGACGCCTCATATCCGCTGGGAAGCTTGCTTACCACTGCTTCATAATATACCCTTACGGACTGTACGTATGCAGGAATATTGTAGATGACGCGGTACAACGCGAAAATAATAGGCATCTGGAGCAGAAGAGGGAGACATCCGCCTGTCATGGATGTGCCGTACTTCTCATAAACCGCCTTGATTTCAGTCTGCATTATCATGGCGTACTTCTGGTCATTTTCCTTGCCCTTGTACTTTTTCTGAATGGCTGTAATCTCGGGCTGCATAACCGCCATGAGTTTTGATGATTTCTGCTGCTTAATGGTAAGAGGTATCATCAGCACCTTTGTTACAAGGGTGAATAAAATGATACACAAACCAATATTCAATATCCCGAAGGCACTGGTAAAACGGAACAATAAGTCCATGATCCACCCCAGGATATCAGCTATCGGCCCCAGAATACCTCCTGTTTTTGTCAATAATACTGCGCCAGCTATACTGTTCAATACACTACCTCCTTCGATCTACGGAACTGGATCATAACCGCCTTCTGCAAATGGGTGACACCGGAGTATCCTCTTGCAGGCCAACCATGTACCTTTTAACGCACCATACTTCTTTAATGCTTCAATGGCATATTGAGAGCATGTAGGTGTGTAAATACAGTGAGTTCTTACTTTAAGGGGTGACAGAAACCTCTGGTATCCCCTTACCAACAAAATCAGACATCTTGCCATAATCACTTCACTTCGATTCTTTTAAAATGTGATGCAGTCCGCACAGGTGCAGGTAAGCACCCTCCAAATGTTTGTAATCCGATTGTCTGGCAGCGCCTCTGGCTACCAGGATGATGTTTAACCCAGTCTTTATTCTGTTATTGTTTAAATGGAAAATCTCTCTTAAAAGCCTTGTTATATGATGGCGGACAACGCTGTTGCCCACTTTTTTGCTCACAGATATGCCAATGCGGTTTTCATCTTCCCCGGTTTTCATCACATACATCACCAGCAGTCTGTTCGCATAGGAAGTTCCATTCCTGTATATCACCTGGAACTCACTGTTCTTCTTAACGGAAGGAAATCGTTTCATCCGAAACTCCTTACAATCAGGTTGTCAAAACACTCCCCTTTTTCCGGGAAGGTAAGAAAAGAAAAGGCCACATGATGCTGTGGCCCGTAGTTCTTTTGCTTTAAGCTTGAAACAATTAAGCAGATAATCTTGCTCTACCTTTAGCTCTTCTGGCAGCAATAACTTTTCTACCGCCTGTAGTCTTCATTCTTGCTCTAAAGCCATGAACTTTCGCTCTCTGTCTCTTCTTAGGCTGAAATGTCATCTTCATATCCGGGCACCTCCTATCAAAAATTATGTGGCAATGTGAAAACACACATTTAGACTAGTATAATTAAACATCTTCTTAATTATATAGAAGAAATCCGCCTTCGTCAAGCGGATTTTCTCAAAAAATCAACAAAAAACCCCGTCTTTCGAAGTTAGCACCATATTCTTTAGGAGCATATTTCATCTATTACCT
>JAJQEA010000148.1 GCA_021201905.1 Clostridia bacterium | reverse complement strand
CCCCCTGAAAAACGTACGTGCCGGCGAGGTGGCCGTTGGTTTCGGCCTGCGCCACCAGGCAGTTGCGGATAAGGCGGAAGGGCTTCCTGTGGATTATGTGGATCCCGCTGAGGGAAATTTTTCTCTGACCGAGTCCGCGGCTGTCATTGACAAGGGGGACAAGACCAATAAGCTGGCCATGGAAATGGCGGAGTGTATTATCAAAAACGGCCGCCAGGAGCTGCTGGCCACCTATCCCCTTCCAATCTATGAAGGTGAAACCAGCAATTCAGAAAACCAGTCCGCTTATCCCAGAGTGTTTCCGGAAAAGCTGACCGTGGACCTGCTGAAGAAGCACCAGGAGTTGTCTGAAAGCTGCAAATAAGGAAAAGTCAAAGATAAGACAAGGAGAAGATTAATTATGCCGAATTACAAACTGCTGACCCCGGGTCCTCTTACGACCACGGATACGGTAAAAAAAGAGATGCTGTTTGACCATTGTACCTGGGATGAGGATTACAAGAAGATTACCCAGGATATCCGATCCAGGCTGCTAAAGCTGGCTCACGTTTCCGAAGATACCTATACCTGCGTACTGATGCAGGGCAGCGGAACCTTTGGAGTGGAGTCTGTGCTTACCAGCTCTGTGGGAGCGCACGACTGTCTGCTGATTGCGTCAAACGGTGCATATGGAGAGCGTATGGCGGATATCGCAGAACATGCCGGCCTTTCCTATGTTCTTTACAGCGAGACCTATGACCAGGTTCCGTCCGCGGACAAGATTCAGATGCTGCTCAATGAGCATCCTGAGATTACCCACGTTTCCATGGTACACAGCGAAACCACATCGGGAATCCTGAATGACATTGCTTCCGTGGCAAGGGTGGTAAAGGCGGCAGGGTGCACTTTTATAGTGGATGCCATGTCCAGCTTCGGCGGCGTGGACATCCCGGTGGAGGAACTGGGAATTGACTTTATCATAAGCAGCGCAAATAAATGCATCCAGGGTGTTCCAGGATTTTCCTTTATCATTTGCAGGCGGGACTGCCTGGCTGCATGTGAGGGGAAGGCTAAAAGCCTGTCCCTGGATTTGTATGACCAGTGGAAGACAATGGAAAAGGACGGAAAATGGCGTTTTACCTCCCCCACCCATGTGGTTCTGGCATTTGCCCGGGCAATACGGGAGATGGAAGCAGAGGGCGGAATTGAGGCCAGACATCAGCGCTATGCTTCCAACAACAGGCTGCTGATTAAACTGATGGCTGAGATGGGGATTCGTCCCTATATTGACAGCCGGCATCAGGGACCTATCATTACCACCTTCTTCTATCCTGAAAACCATGAGTTTTCTTTTGACGAGATGTATCATTATATCAAGGATCGGGGATATGCCATTTATCCGGGAAAGGTGACGGATGCCGATACGTTCCGAATTGGGAACATCGGGGAAATTTATGAGGAGGATATCCGCAGGCTGTGCGCAATCATTGGCGAATTCTTGAACAGAAGGACAAAAAAGCGGGAAAAAAGCCATACAGCCTTTGACGCGGTGATATTTGACTGGGCAGGGACCACGGTGGACTATGGGTGTTTTGCACCGGTACAGGCATTCCTGGATGCGTTTAAGGAATTTGGAATTGTTCCCACGATGGACGAGGTTCGGGCTCCTATGGGTATGCTGAAAATTGACCATGTACGCGCCATGCTTCAGACGGAGCGCCTTACAGCGGAGTGGGAGCGGGTATACGGCCGCCCGTTTACAGAAGAAGATGTGTACCAGGTGTATCAGCTAAGCGAGAAGAAAATTCTGGAGAACGTCCCCAGGTTTACGGATGTGAAGCCCTATGTAACTGATACCGTAACGACGCTTCGGGAGATGGGAATAAAAATCGGATCCACAACCGGTTATACCGATGAGATGATGGAGATTGTTGCCGGGGCCGCGGCTGAAAAGGGATATAGGCCGGACTGCTGGTTCAGCCCGGACTCCGTGGACCACAAGGGCAGGCCCAATCCCTATATGATATTCAGGAACATGCAGTTTCTGGGGCTGACGGATGTAAGACGGGTCATGAAAGTGGGCGATACAATATCTGATATCAGGGAAGGTAAAAATGCCGGTCTGTTTACGGTTGGGGTAATTGAGGGAAGCTCTGCCATGGGGCTATCGCAGGAGGAATTCCAGGCGCTTTCCCGGAAGGAACAGGAGGAACGGAGCAGGCAGGTAAGTCAGATGTATATGGAAGCCGGCGCGGACGCAGTGGTGGCGGATATACGCGGAGTGCTGGAATATATGTAAAAGCTGCATTCTGCCGGACAACGGATGACAGTCCGTCCGAGGCGGACATGCGCTGCCGGAAAACGTACAGGGTGTGCTAATCCGGGATTTGAGAGATAATTTTATAAAAGTCTGTTATTAAGCATTTGAGAGGTACTGTAATGTTCCCATTCAAATGCTTTTTTTTATTAAAAACGATAAAATGTGTAAAAACCAATAAAATATTATATAATTATAGTAATTTATATCAGGAGGCGATAATATGGGATTAAAAGCGGAAAATGTATTTAAACCGGGTGCATATCCAGAATATACCTATGTATCCCGGAATTATGAAAATACAGGAATATCATATGAATTACGTTTAAAACAGGCGTTACGAACAGCAGGCTGTCTCACATCCTTAATTGGCCCGTCGAAGATGGGAAAAACCATATTATGTGAAAAAGTTATAGGTTTTGATAATATTGTAGAATTATCAGGTGCAGATTTTAATACTAATTCAGATTTTTGGGCGATAGTAGCAGCAAAGGTTGAGTTACCATATAATGGGGAAATAACGACAGAGAGAGAACTAACAGAGGGCAATAGCAAGGAAAGTGATGGAAAAAAAGAGAAATACATTCTTTCCAAAGATAAAGTGATTCAATATTATAAAGATAATGAGAAAGTATTGGTTATTGATGACTTTCATTATGCCTCTAAAGAAATGCAAATGAAAATGGCACAGCAATTAAAAGATGCGATCCGAAAAGAGTTAAAGGTAGTAGTCGTTTCTTTACCTCATAGAGCGGATGATGCAATCAGGCAAAATGCTGATTTATCCGGTAGATTAAGTTTGATTAATATTGAAACGTGGAAGGAGAAAGATTTAAAAGAGATTGCTCTGTTGGGATTCAGACAACTCAATATAAATATTACAGATGAGGTTGCAGGGCAGCTGGCAATTGAGTGTTTGACCTCTCCACAGCTTATGCAATATATATGCCTGAGTATTTGTATCCTTTTGGAAGACAAAAAAGAAGATACAGTAAAGGCGGATATGTTGGAAAGTGCCTATAGGTTTACAACCGTAAACTTTAACTATGCTGACATTGTGAATGTGATGTCTAAAGGTCCAAATCCACGGGGGAAGAAAAGAAATTTATTTAAAACTTTAACAGGAAAAGAATTGGATTTATATGGATTGATTGTAGAATCGATTGCCAAAAATCCACCTGTTATGGAAATGAATTTTGAAACACTTTATGATAGAATAATAAATCTCATTCCGGCTGATGCTGCGAAGCCGGATAGACAGTCTGTAAAGAATCATATGAATAATCTGCAAATCATATTGAAGGATAAAGAGGAGATTTATAAAGCGGTAGATTGGAAGGACGGAACAGTTTATATTTTAGATCCGCTGTTTTTATTCTATTTGAGATGGGGGAGGATTGATGAATAGTCTGTTGGAGAGCTATATGAATGAGCTTAAATTAATAGAGACTGTGGAGGAATATGAAGCGTTTAATCATAGACTAATTCAGGAGTTGCAGCAGGAAAAATTTGATACCGGGATGATCCGGAGTATCAGAAATAAAGGAAGATATATGACAAATGAGTTTTCTGATACAGCAACTAAAAAAATATGTTAAGAGCAAAAGAGAATCTTCTGTTCTATTTAGAGAGCATATTGTCTGAAAATCAAGGATACCTTTCAAAATTCAGCGAGGACTGTCTTGAAAAATACTTGAATAATTTTTACTTATTTTTAGAGGCATTTAAAGAAATGAAACCGGATAAAAGAGCCTGGCTTACCATAGATGATTTACAAAAGATAAAAATTGAAAATGAATATGATTTACAACATTTGTTATATGCTGCGTTAAGGCCGCTTTATGGGGACATACGGAAAGAAGTAACAGAAGATTCTGGAGTTGGAGCAATTAGAAGTGATCTTAAAATACCTTCTTTGAATGCAGTTATAGAAGCAAAGTGTTCAAGAAAATCAATGAATATGAAAATGTTGACGGAACAGATAGAGGCTGATATTGTGCATTATAAAGCTGATTCTATATATTTTTATGTATATGATAAGGAGAAGATAATAAAAGACAGAGCAGCTTTTGAAACATGTTTTAATCGCAATTTTGACGGAAAAAAAATAAGAATTGTAATATTACAACCAGTTAATTTGTAAAGATTTTATTTTTTCGATAATGGAATCACGCATTCCTTTATTGTCAGGACCGGAGGAACTTGTTTATGAAAGGTTTATGGAAAAAATTTGACCGTTTGACATCAAAGTGTTATGCCAATCTGGTAGGAGCGGATGTCAATGCCGATGTTTGGGACAAAGCATATGAAGCATTGGGCGGAATCATCCATGAAGGCAGGGAACAGAATAGTAACTATGCACGGGAGCTGTACCTGCTGGATGATGAGACGGATTATGAACATGATGTGTGCGGCTGGCTTGAGGATTATCTGGACTATTTGGATGCGGGAAGGCAGTATGAGAAGCTTCGCAAAATCTGTGTAGAACTCATGGGATTATTTCAGTGGAAAGAAGAAAGTCCCTCCGATTTTCGCTTTTACATAGCCTCCTCCCTGGGAGTGGAAGGAAAGACAGAAGAAGCCTTGGCATTCTGTGAGGATTGGTACAAAAAGGAGAGCGGTAATGTGCTGGGAGCCACGTCTCTGATTTACGCCAGGACCGCAGCCGGGGACTTTGAGGGGGCGAATCAGATTGTGGAGCAGTACATATCGGAAGATGGTTCCTGTACAGATGAAAATGATATTGTGTATATTGCGGCAGAGCTTCTCTACAAGGTAAGTGGGAATAAGAAAGCTGAGAAAAGGATATCACAGGCCATACAGAAATATGAGAAAGAAGTGGAAGCATATTTTTCCGATGTGGATGAGAGTGCCCTGGATTTTTGTTTAGATGATATAGATGATGCGGATCTTCCCTTTAATTAGGGAGATAAGGCCGGCAGTCTCTGGAAAAGGGAAGGTTATATCAGGGACATCCTTCTGAAGGTTTGCAGCTGCTAAAAATTGTTCTATAGAAATCCGTACAGGATGTGCTAATCCGGAAAAATTCCGCATATGATGTAAAAAAATCCTCAGGAGACTCATTTTGAAGGAGTATATTGAAGAACGTGCGGTAGCCATCGCCAATTACATCATAGACCACAATGCCACGGTAAGGCAGACGGCGAAGAAGTTCGGGATAAGCAAATCCACGGTACATAAGGATGTAACTGACAGGCTTGAGCACATCAATCCGACCTTGGCGGCCCAGGCCAGAATCGTGCTGGATGTGAATAAGTCAGAGCGCCATATCCGGGGAGGGCTGGCTACCAGGGAGAAGTACCAGCACAGGCTGGCAATCTGCAGCAAGCAGGAGGAATAAGAAAGTACGGGAGAGAGGCAGGCGCCAGTTGGATAAGGCACCAGACAGATAATCCGCCAGGCGGATAAGCCGCCAGTGAGAAACCAATAGGAAAAAGAAAAACCGCAATTCTCAGATGGAAACAGTCTTATCTGAAAATTGCGGTTTTGGTATTTTGTTCAGTCCTATTTTCCTACAGAGTCATACTCATCGCAGATCTCTTTGGATGGGGCTTCCGTCATCAGTGACACGGCCACAATGGCAATGCAGGCCACGATGAAGGCCGGAAGCAGTTCGTATATGTTCCAGGCGCCGCCTAAGGGCCGCACACCGTATTTCCACACAAACACCATGACGCCTCCGGAGATCATGCCTGCCAGGGCGCCCTTCAGATTGCTGCGCTTCCAGAACAGGGCAAAGAGCATCACCGGTCCAAAGGATGCGCCGAAACCGGCCCAGGCAAAGGATACAATGGTAAATACGGAGCTGTCCGGATTCCAGGCCAGCAGGATGGCTACCAGGGCAATGCCCACTACGGTGAGACGGGCAGCCGTCATGGACGCCTTTGTGTCCATTTTAATCTTCAGGAAATCCTGCAGCAGGTTCTGGGACACGCCTGACGCGGCTGTCAGCAGCTGGGAGTCGGCCGTGGACATGGTACAGGCCAGGATTCCAGCCAGCACCACTCCGGCCACAACGGAGAGCAGGATTCCGTGGCGTCCCAGCAAATCCGCCAGACGGATGATGACGGTCTCGGATTCAGAGCTGGAGGAAAACAGGGGAATACTCCCTGCCACAGAGGCACCGTATCCGATGATGCCGATCAGGATGGCCACAAACATGGAGATGACAACCCAAACAGACGCGATACGCCGTGACGTCTTAAGCTTATCCTCATGGCTGATGGCCATGAAGCGCAGAAGGATATGGGGCATTCCAAAATACCCTAATCCCCATGCCAGGGTGGACAGTATGGTTATGAATCCATAGGGGGAGGCCGTGTTGTCAGCCATGTTGTGGAGATGGGTCATGCTCAGGTATCCTGCCAGGGAACGGGCATTGTCAGCCACGGCATTCCAGCCGCCAGCCACATGGATGCCAAAAAATACAATGATAACCAGGGCAATGCTCATGACAATGCTCTGAATCAGGTCTGTGGTGGACACTGCCATGAAGCCTCCCATGACCGCGTATCCGATGATGACCACCGCGCCTGCTATCATTGCAACGTGATAATTCACGCCGAACAGGCTGTTGAACAGGGTTCCCACTGCCTTAAATCCGGAGGCGGTGTAGGGAATAAAGAAAATCAGGATTACGATGGCGGCAATGCACATCAGTATGTTCCTGTCATCCCGGTAGCGGCGGGAGAAAAAGTCAGGTATGGTGATGGCCTCGCACGCAACGGAATAACGGCGCAGGCGCTTGGCAACAATCAGCCAGTTGAGATATGTACCCACAGCCAGACCGATGGCGGTCCAGCCCGCGTCCGCGATGCCGGTCAGGTACGCAACTCCCGGCAGGCCCATGAGAAGCCAGCTGCTCATATCCGAAGCCTCGGCGCTCATGGCGGTTACCAGCGCGCCCAGCTTGCGGCCTCCCAGATAGAATTCGTCGGCAGAATCACCGCCGCCCTTTTTGCTGAAATAAAAACCTACATATACCATGGCTACCAGATACACGATGATGGCTGCCAGGATTCCTATTTGTCCAGTACTCATTTTACCCTCCTGTTATGTGTTTCTTTGTGGAAAACGGACATAATACTGACATTATAGCATGGGGTTGAGGGGAACGCAATACAGAACGAAGTATAGACTACATACTAGACTAATTATAATTAAATATGGATAAAACAACGTAATTATAAGAAATATATACTAGACGATAATTGAAAAATATATGAGAAACAATATTTACACATATGAAGGCTGCATCCCCGGCCATGTGCGGCTGGGCCGGGGTATGGCCGCTTTCATCCCCGTCCGGGCAGGAAATGGCTCAGGAACGCGGGCATGACTGAGGCGCTGTACCTGCGCAGGGAATATTTGCCTGCGCACAGGCACCAGTCGTACAGCAGGGCGCGTTCGGACAGGGCGTAAAGCTTGACCATCTCATTGACGCTGGTCTCTGCGTTCAGCTCTCCGGATTCCTGGCCCTGGGCGATGATTCTGCGGAGCAGTTTATAGTAGGTGCGGTTGTGGTCCAGCAGGTGCTTTTTGCCGGTGGTGACCAGCTGGGTGGAGAGCAGACGGGCCAGAAGGTCCAGGGATATGCTGTTCTCAATCATGCCGAAAAGCTCGCTGTTGAGAAAGAGAAGCTTGTCCATGGCTGACATCTCCGGCGTAAGGGTATCCATGAGTTCCTCGTATTTTTCATCAAAGAGCAGGCTCAGGGTGCTGAGAAGCGCGTCCTTTCCGTCGAAATAGTGGTAAAAGGAGCCCTTGGATGTATGGGAGAGTTCGATGATTTCCTCCACCGTTGTATCTTCATATCCCTGCTCATAGAACAGCTGCCATGCTGCGTTTACAATCTTTCCGCGGGTGTTGCGGGCGTTTTTCTTGGCCATGTGTGCACATCTCCTTGCGTTCATTTATTCCTATTTTATAACTTAACACAGTTTAGCGGGTTTCGCAACGCGGCCTGAGGGTGTTTGTGTGTGTATGTGTTCCGGCTGAGGTTATGGCTGATATGCAGGAATTGTATAGTATATTTGCAAGGAACCCATTGATTTTGCGGATTAATACGATTATAATTGTGTTCAAAATACATCTTATATCTACCCGAATGGAGGAACAGACTATGGAAAAGAAAGACCTGGACTGGGGAAATATCGGATTTTCCTATATGCCCACGGACAAGCGCTATGTGGCGAATTATAAAGACGGAGCATGGGACGGGGGAGCGATGACCTCTGACCCCAATGTGGTGATTAATGAATGCGCGGGCATCCTTCAGTACTGTCAGGAGATTTTTGAGGGACTTAAGGCCTATACCACTGAGGATGGAAGCATTGTCACATTCCGCCCTGACCTGAACGCGGAGAGGATGATGGATTCCGCCAGGAGGCTGGAGATGCCGCCGTTCCCAAAGGAGAGATTCCTGGAGGCAGTGGACCAGGTGGTGAAGGCCAATGCGGCCTGGGTACCTCCATTCGGAAGCGGAGCCACCCTTTATCTCAGGCCCTATATGTTTGCCTCAGGTCCTGTCATCGGTGTTAAGCCTTCCGAGGAGTACCAGTTCAGGCTTTTTGGAACGCCTGTAGGCCCCTACTTTAAGGGCGGAGCAAAGCCTCTGACCCTTTGCGTCAGCGATTTTGACCGCGCGGCGCCCAACGGCACCGGCCATGTAAAGGCCGGACTGAACTATGCCATGAGCCTGCACGCCTCTGTCACAGCCCATGCAGCGGGATATGACGAAAATGTATTCCTGGACCCGGGCACCAGGACCTGTATTGAGGAGACAGGCGGAGCCAATTTCCTCTTTGTCACAAAGGACGGCGAGGTGGTGACGCCTAAGTCTGATTCCATCCTTCCATCCATTACCAGGTGCTCCCTTGTGTATGTAGCAGAGCATTATCTGGGCCTTAAGGTGACGCAGAGACCTGTGAAGCTTGCTGAGCTGGATGATTTCGCAGAGTGCGGACTGTGCGGAACAGCCGCCGTTATCTCTCCTGTGGGCAAGATTGTGGACCATGGAAGGGAAATCTGCTTCCCAAGCGGTATGGACGCCATGGGACCTGTTACAAAGAAGCTGTATGAAACCCTTACCGGCATCCAGATGGGAACCATCGAAGCCCCTGAGGGATGGATTTGGAAAATCGTATAACGGCGGTCTGGATATCATAAGGTCTGAATATACACAAACATGCGGTTAAACGCATAATCAGGGCCTCCCGGAATATATTGATAGTAATTGTATCATATATTCCGGGAGGTTTTTAACATGAAAGGAACTATTAAGGGTAAAGTGTACCTTGGGCTCATGATGCTGTTTGCCATGACCCTGTGGCTGGCCGGCTGCTCCGCGTCAAAGGACAGCGGGGATAAGGTCAGGGACCTGGATTTCACAGTGGCAGGCGATATGGATGTGCCGGATGAGCTTAAGAATCTGATTGCTGAGAAACAGCAGCAGCCGTTTAAGCTCACATACAGCGACGAGCAGAATCTGTACATAGCGGTGGGATACGGCGTACAGCCCACAGGCGGCTACAGCATCAGCGTCAATGAACTCTATCTGACCGACAACTCCATTGTGGTCAATACAGAGTTAAAGGGCCCTGAAAAGGGGGAGAATGCCGGTGCGGAGCAGTCATTTCCATATATTGTAATCAAGACAGAGTATCTGGAAAATCCAGTGGTATTCCAGTAGCATTCCAGTAGGATGGGAGGGCAGGGGGAGGCAAAAGCCTGAAAAGAATTATGAAACAGGCCGCAAAGTGTAAAAAGCTCTTTTTAATTTGAATATCATATGCTATACTATATGATATTTAAGCTTTTTAGGAAAATGTCGTATTACCGTAGCATTGTGTTAACTTGTTAAAGAAAGGCTGGAGTAAATATGATATTCAAGGACATATGGCTTGACATAAAGGCCGTACAGGAACGTGACCCCGCTGCCCGCAATGCCCTGGAGGTATTTCTTCTGCACCAGGGAGTCCATGCCCTTATATGGCACCGGTTTGCCCATTGGTTCTATAAACACAGGATGTTTTTTGCCGCCAGGCTGATTTCCCAGATTGCCCGGTTTTTCACCCTGATCGAGATTCATCCCAGAGCCCAGCTGGGCCACGGTATTTTGATCGACCACGGATGCGGAGTGGTGATCGGCGAGACCGCTGTGGTGGGCGATAACTGCACCATTTACCAGGGAGTTACCCTGGGCGGCGTGGGAACCAAGAAAGGCAAACGCCATCCCACTCTTGGCAATAATGTGATGGTAGGCGCAGGCGCCAAGATTCTGGGCGCTTTTGAGGTGGGCGATAACTGCTCCATTGCAGCCAATGCCGTTCTGCTGAAGCCCCTGGAGGACAATGTCACCGCTGTGGGCATACCTGCCCGTCCAATCAAGAAGGATGGCGTTTCCATACCAAAGGAAAAGAAAAGCCTGACGCTGGAGGAATACGAGACAATGAAGCGGCGGATGGAGCAGATGGAGAAGGAGATCGATTTCCTGAAGGGCGCATTAAAAGATGCCCGTCTGACGGACCAATCCGGAAAATAACCTACCCAGGAGAATACACACGGCACATGAAACAGGAAGCACCCCATGTAAATATAGAGCGGAGCATCATAAAGCAGTTCCGCAAGGAAATATGGCGCCCCTTTGTGAAGGGGCTTCAGGATTATGAGATGATAAAAGACGGCGACAAGGTAGCTGTCTGCATATCCGGCGGAAAGGATTCCATGCTTCTGGCCAAATGCCTCCAGCAGTTAAAGCGGCAGAGCCAGACGGATTTTGAGCTGGAATTTATTGTCATGGACCCCGGATACAATCCGGACAACAGGAGACTGATTGAAGATAATGCGGGGCTCATGAATATACCGGTGCGTATCTTTGATTCGGATATATTTGACATTGTGGTGGATGTGGAGCAGTCCCCCTGCTACCTGTGCGCCAGAATGAGAAGAGGGTATCTCTACGCCCACGCCAGGGAGCTGGGATGCAATAAGATAGCGCTGGGACACCATTTCGACGACGTGATTGAGACCATTCTTATGGGAATCCTTTACGGAGGACAGATTAATACCATGATGCCCAAGCTTCACAGCACGAATTTCCAGGGCATGGAGTTAATCCGCCCCCTGTACTATGTAAAGGAAGAGGATATACTGGCCTGGAAGGATTACAATGGCCTTCATTTCCTGCAATGTGCCTGCCGGTTTACGGAGCGGATTGCAGAGGAGCAGGCCGCAAGAGGGATGGCGGGGGAGGCAGCCGATATCGTTCACACCTCCAAACGCCAGGAGATGAAGGAGCTCATCCGAACCCTCAGAAAGACCAGCCCCTTCATAGACGCCAATATCATGAAAAGTGTGGAGAACATCAATCTGGACGCATGCCTTGGCTATGTGAAGGACGGGGTGCGCCGCCACTTCATGGACGAATACGATGAAAGATAGAAAAAGAGCATAAATCACCTGCTGTCCGCATAGATTTTTCTAAAAGACTATGAGAGATGGCAGGTGTTTTTTATGGAATTGATAAAGAAGCAGATACATATGAACCAATGGAAGGGCAACGTGACCACGCAGATTACCCTGGACGATGACTTTATCGTACCGGATACCCTGGATGATATGGAGCAGGTCATGCTGGACACCGGCGAAATACAGATTGAGACAGTGAAGAACCAGGGGGATAAGGTGGCGGTAAAGGGAAAGCTGGAATTCCAGGTGCTGTACCGGAAGGAGAGCGGCGGGCTCCAGACCCTGGGCGGCAATATTCCCTTTGAGGAGGTGGTCAATGTCCAGGGCCTGGAGGAAAAGGATTACGTGGGGCTGAACTGGATGCTGGAGGACCTGAACACGGATATGATTAATTCCAGGAAGCTGGGGGTCCAGGCCATCATTACCCTTCAGGTGCGGGTGGAGACCCTGGGGGACGTGGAAGCTGCTGTGGATGTGGACATGGAAAACAACAGCCGTCCCGCGGGGGCCGGCATGTCTGACACGGACGGAGCGGGACAGGTGCAGGTGGAGACGCTCAAGCGCACGGCCAATGCGGCTGCCATTGCTGTCAGGCGCAAGGATACATACCGGATTAAGGAGGAGCTTAGCCTTACCGGAGGCAAGCCCAACATAGGCCAGCTGTTATGGCGGGAGATGAAGCTGCGGGACGTGACCGCCAAACCATTGGACGGCAGGCTCCATCTGGACGGCGAACTCAGTGTTTTTGTCATTTACGGGGCAGAGGATGAAAATATGCCTGTCCAGTGGCTGGAGGAGACCATCCCATTTTCAGGGGACATGGAAATGAGCGATGTGAAGGAGGACCAGATCCCCATGGTGACAGTGCGCCTGGCCCATAAGGATATGGAAGCCAAGCCTGACTACGACGGGGAAATGCGGGAAATGGACGTGGACGCGGTGCTGGAGCTGGATATCAAGCTCTATGAGGAGGAGGAGGTAGAGCTTTTAAGCGATATGTACTCCAACAACCGGGAGATAGAGCTGAACCGTTCAGACGCCTGCTTTGACCAGATTCTGACCAGGAATGTGTGCAAATCCAAGGTGGCGGAGAAGCTGAGCCTGCCCCAGGCTGAGCGGATTCTCCAGATCTGCCATAACGAGGGGACCATCAAGCTGGATGAGGTGGAAATCGGGGATGACTGCCTGGAGATTGACGGCGTGCTGGAAGTGACTCTTTTATATCTCACCAGCGACGACACATCGCCGGTCCAGTCCTCGGTGGAGCAGGTGCCCTTCCACTGCGTGGCGGAGGCCAGAGGAATCCGGGAGGACAGCGTATACCAGCTGGATGCGGGACTGGAACAGTTAAGCGCCGTGATGATGGGCGGGGACATGGTGGAAGTGAAGGCGGTGATTGCCCTGGACTTTCTCGTACTGCAGCCGGTGTATGAACCGGTGATTACAGGGGCTGCCATCCATCCCATGGATTTGCAGAAGCTTCAGGAGCTGCCGGGAATCGTGGGATACATCGTGCAGCCGGAAGACAGTCTGTAGGAAATCGCGAAAAAATTCCATACAACCGTGGGCAATATCATTTCCACCAATGAACTGGCGGACGACCAGGTGAAACCGGAGCAGAGGCTGCTGCTGGTGAAAGAGATTGCCCAGGGACTGTAGCGGAGGAACCTGCCGCGGGAGGACGCACGGCTTTGGGAAAATGAGGTCCGGAAAGTGAAAGAGATCTGGAAACAGGACGGCTTCCAGGTCTTTTTCCTGTGATGCAAAAAAACTGTTATAGAACCCGGTTTTATGGTATACTATCTAGAGTTAAACGAAAAGAAGGTGCTATGCTATGGAATTGGAATTTAAGCCGGTTGTGGCCGGGGATATAGACAGGCTTCGGCCTTTTTATGGGCTGAGGCCCAATAAAACATGTGACAGTGTGTTTCTGGACAGTTTTTTGTGGAAGGACTATTACCATGTGCAGTGCGCGGTGAGCGAGGGTAGGGCTGTTTTGTGGCTTATGGAAAAGGACGACCAGGTTTCCACCGCCATGCCTCTGTGCAGGGAGGAGGACCTGCCTTACTTTTTCCAGCAGATGGTGGATTATTTTTCGGGAGTGCTTCATAAGCCCTTCTATATCTCCCTGGCCGATGAGGAAGCAGTACAGTACCTGAACCTGGACCCGGCCCTCTTTGAGGTGGAGGAGCAGGTGGATTTAAAGGACTATCTCTACAGCGGCGAGGAGCTGAGAAAGCTGGAGGGGAAAAAGTTCGTCAAGAAGAGAAACCACCTTAACGGCTTTAAGCGCACGTATGAGGGCCGGTATGAGTACAGGCGCCTGTGCTGTTCCGAACGGCATGAGGTGTGGCAGTTTATGGAGCGCTGGAGGCAGCACAAGGAGGAAGTGGGCGCCATGGAGCTGTCACTTGATTATGAGGTGGCGGGAATCCACGACATACTTAAAAACTGTTCCAGCCTCTACGTGAGGATGGCGGGGGTATACATTGACGGGCAGCTGGAGGCGTTTACGATTGGAAGCCTTAATGTACGGGAGAACATGGCTGTCATTCATATCGAGAAGGCCAACCCTGAAATCAGGGGATTGTACCAGTTTATCAACCAGCAGTTCCTGATAAATGAATTTCCCGAGGCTGAGCTGGTGAACCGGGAGGACGACGTGGGGATGGAGGGGCTCAGAAAGGCCAAGATGAGCTATTGCCCCATTGGATTTGCGAGAAAATATATGGTGAGGGAACGATGATCCGGTATTTGGAGAAGAGTGAGTTTGGGGCGTGCAGGCCCCCTTTGGGAGGAAGCGTTCCCGGAGGATTCCCGGGAATTTGCAGACTATTATTTTGATAAAAAGCTGTGTCAGAGCGCCGTATTGGTGAAGGAGGACGACAGGGGGCGTATTGTCACCATGGCCCACATGAACCCGTACAGGGTCAATGTGGGAAAGAAGATGTGGAAGCTGGATTACATCGTTGGCGTGGCTACGGCTGCCGACAGCCGCCACCGGGGACATATGAGGGATGTGCTCATGAGGATGTTTGGAGACATGCACCGGGACAGGAAGCCCTTCTGCTACCTCATGCCGGCCTCACCGGATATCTACCGGCCTTTTGGGTTCCGGTATATATTTGACCAGCCCCGGTACCGGCTGGGATCTGAGGCAGAGGAGCGCCTTCACAGGAGGGAGCTTCGGATGGACGGAAATCTCTGTTCCTCGCTGGCCGGCTGGATGAATCATTGGCTTTCTTCCAGATTCCAGGTGTATGCACTGCGCGACCGGGATTATATGGAGATGCTCCAGTCTGAGCTGGACAGCGAGGCGGGAAGCGTATATGGATGGTACGACGGCACAGGGGCCCTGCAGGCGTTCCAGTCCTTTTGGGGACGTGAGAAGCAGGAGCAGAGGTTCCTGTACGCGGGCAGGGATGAGTGGCTGGAACCGGACAGCGGCCAATATCCGCCCAGACCCGCAATCATGGCCCGCATCACCGATGTGCGCTCCTTTATGGAAGCCATTGTCCTGGATGAGGGGTGTCCCTGCCCTGCCATGGATGTGATGGTCAATATCCATGACGCGCTGATACCGGGCAACAGCGGTTTGTGGAGATGGAAAATCGACGGAAACGGCTCATCCCTGACAAAGAAAGGTTTGACCCTGCCGGAGGTTCACGCCGGAAAATGGGCGGAGGAGCCGGATTATCCGGGGACACTGGTTTCCACGGAGGTTTTGGACATTACCATAGAACAGCTGGCGTCCTGGCTGTTTGGATACAGCGTCCCGAAGGAGCCGGCAGAGGGGGAGCAGAATGCGGTGCCTTTCTGGTGCGCGTATGTGCAGGCCCTGGACGGCGTGTATCTAGATGAGGTGGTGTAAGCGCAGACACGGTATGGACCGGGAGAATCAGGAGGGATAATGGTATGAACGAAAAATGGCGGCAGTTAAAGGAATGGATTGACGGCAGCGATAACATTGTGTTCTTTGGCGGAGCCGGAGTATCCACGGAAAGCGGGATTCCGGATTTCCGCAGTGTGGACGGGCTCTACAACCAGCAGTACAAATACCCGCCTGAGACCATCATAAGCCACAGCTTTTATATGCGGTATCCGGAGGAATTTTACCGCTTTTATAAGGACCGGATGCTGTTTACCGGAGCTGTTCCCAACGGGGCCCACAAGGCCCTGGCCCGGCTGGAGGAGAGAGGAAAGCTCAGGGCGGTCATCACCCAGAACATCGACGGCCTCCACCAGATGGCGGGAAGCAGGGAGGTGCTGGAGCTTCACGGCAGCGTACATAGGAATTACTGTACCAGGTGCGGACAGTTTTATGATTTGGATTACATTGTAAAGAGCGACGGAGTGCCCCATTGCAGCTGCGGCGGTGTGATTAAACCGGACGTGGTCCTGTACGAGGAGGGACTGGATAACAGGATCCTGCAGAAATCCGTGGACTATATCAGGAATGGGGACATACTCATCATAGGAGGGACATCCCTGGTGGTATACCCCGCGGCCGGGCTGATTGATTATTACAGAGGCAATAAACTGGTGCTCATCAACAAGGCAGCCACCTCCAGGGATTCCCAGGCGGATCTGGTCATCAGCGATCCTATCGGGGAGGTCCTTGGGACTGTGGTTGATTAGGAAAGATGATTAGGAAAGGAAGGAATCGCATATGTATCAGGCGGCAGAGAACAGATACGGACGCATGGAATATAAGCGCAGCGGCAGAAGCGGTGTCCTGCTTCCAAGGATATCCCTGGGGCTGTGGCAGAATTTCGGACTCGAAAAGAGCCTGGAGGAACAGGAGGCCGTTCTTTTCAGGGCCTTTGATATGGGTATCACCCATTTTGACCTGGCAAACAATTATGGATTTCCGGCAGTGGGGAGGGCAGAGGAAAATTTCGGGTCCGTTCTTCGGGATGGTCTGGGAAGGTACAGGAATGAGCTGTTTATCTCCACAAAGGCTGGATTTGATTTCTGGCCGGGGCCCTACGGCAACTGGGGCTCCAGGAAGTACCTTATGGCCAGTCTGGATTCCAGCCTAAAGCGTATGGGATTGGAGTATGTGGATGTGTTTTACCATCACCGTCCTGACCCGGAGACGCCCCTGGAGGAGACCATGGGCGCCCTGTCTGACATCGTGCGCCAGGGAAAGGCCCTGTATGTGGGGATCTCCAACTATCAGGCAGAGGAAGCGGAGGCAACCATCCGCATACTGAGGGAAAACAAACCCCCTGCCTTCTTCACCAGCCGTGGTATAATATGTTTGAGCGCTGGGTGGAGGACGGACTTTTGGAGCTTCTGGACCGTGAGGGCGTGGGCTGCATTTGCTACAGCCCTCTGGCACAGGGCGCCCTGACGGGAAGATACCTGGATGGGATACCGGAAGGCTCCAGGGCAACAAAGAAAGGTTCCACCATAGGCGGAAGATACCTGACAGAGGACAAGCTGGTTAAAATCAGGGCTCTGGACAGGGTGGCCGGAGCGCGGGGGCAGTCCCTTGCCCGGATGGCCCTGGCCTGGGTGCTTCGCAGGAAGGAAGTCACCAGCGTCCTCATAGGGGCCAGCAGCGTTGCCCAGCTGGAGGACAATGTAAAGGCGCTTGACAACCTGGCATTCAGCCCTGAGGAGCTGGCTGAGATTGAAGGCATACTGAAAGGGTGACAGGCAGCGGCCAGACCCATATACAGAAATGGAGATATGGCATGAACGAAAGGTTAAATTATGAAGTAGGGGACATCGTAAAGCTTAAAAAGACCCACCCCTGCGGCAGCAGCCAGTGGGAAATCCTCAGGGTGGGAGCTGATTTCCGGCTCAAATGCATGGGATGCGGACATCAGATCATGATTGCCCGCAGGCTGGTGGAGAAGAATACCAGGGGACTTACCAAGGCAAAAGAGGACGTTTAGTCGGCTGTCCCGGAAAATACCGTGAAATCCGTCACAAAAATTGTAAGAAAACAAAAAAACATCTTGCATTTGTCCAAGGAATTTGTTAAAATAATATTTCGTGACATATTATATCCTTGCTCCTGTTACTGAAAGCAGGGGCCAGAGACCACAAGGAGGTAAAGCAAGATGAACAAGTATGAATTAACCGTTGTTCTGAATGTGAAGCTGGAAGACGAGCAGCGTGCAGCAGCAATCGAAAAGGTAAAGGGTTACATCACCCGTTTCGGCGGCACTGTAACAAATGTAGATGAATGGGGCAAGAAGAGACTTGCTTATGAAATTCAGAAGATGCACGAAGCTTACTACTACTTCATCCAGTTCGAGTCTGATTCTGTATGCCCGAATGAAGTAGAGGCTCACATTCGTATTATGGAACCAGTGATCAGATACTTATGCGTTAAGGCAGAGGCATAAGAGATACCCAGACCGCCAATGGCGGGAGAGAAAAAGGAAGTGTGACCGTATGAACAGAGTTATCTTAATGGGAAGATTGACAAGAGACCCAGAAGTCAGGTATTCACAGGGAGAGCGTTCCATGGCGATAGCCAGGTACACCCTTGCAGTGGACAGAAGGGGCCGCAGGAACCAGGACAGCTCCGCGGAGCAGCAGACAGCCGATTTTATCAACTGTGTTGCCTTTGACCGCGCGGCCGAGTTTGCCGAGAAGTATTTCCGTCAGGGAATGCGGGTGCTTGTGTCAGGCAGAATCCAGACAGGTAGCTATGTAAATAAAGAAGGTCAGAAAGTATACACCACCGAGGTCATTTTGGATGACCAGGAATTCGCAGACAGTAAGGGTGCGGCGTCTGAAATGGGAGGATATGCCCAGGCAGCTCCGTCTCAGAGACCGGCTCCTACCAGTGCGATTGGTGATGGGTTTATGAACATTCCTGATGGGGTGGAGGACGAAGGACTTCCATTTAACTAGGATGTTCCATGGTTAATAATAAAGGAGGACAACACCAATGGCATTTAATAAAACAGACAGACCAGATGGCGCTAAGATGAGAAGACCAGGCGGAATGCGCAGAAGAAAAAAAGTTTGTGTATTCTGTGGAGATAAGAACGGAACCATCGATTATAAGGATGTTAACAAGTTAAAGAGATACGTATCCGAGAGAGGAAAAATCCTTCCCCGCCGTATCACAGGCAACTGTGCAAAGCACCAGAGAGCCCTGACTGTAGCTATCAAGCGCGCACGTCACATCGCTCTGATGCCATATACCTGCGATTAATTCTTTACTTTGCAGGGATTGATGGGTAAAAAGATTACGGGATTCCATATATGAAGTATGGAGTCCCGTTTTTGTGTTCCTGTTTTTAAAGCCTGCCCTTAATCCCCGCAGCATTCCCCCTTGACCTTCAGCAGCCGGGCTTCGCCCATGATGAAGATGATGGCGCCGCCTATGACAATGGTTTTCTGCACATCCACGAACATATGGCCGTTATATTCCTGGTCCTCTATCTCCACGGCCCGCTCTTTACAGTTGGAGGATACCAGCTGCAATACCTCATCCATCCGTTCCGTGCCTACCAGGAACACGTTGAGCTTCCTGCTGGACACCAGCCCTTTGGCGTCTATCCTGGTGGCCTGAATCTGGCTTCTCTTAAATGCGGATGCCAGTGCCTCCGCGTCATTTTCCTGTACAATAATCAGCATCAGGTTCATATCCATATGAATACCTCCGTTACCTCATTGAGAGTTTTGTGTATTATAAGGCATTGTACCACAATACGGAATGAAGCAAAAGAAGAATTAGTAGTGTATCACATCGTTTGCCCCGCGGATTTTGCGGAGGACAGGATCGGCTTCTTGGCTGAGCAGGTAGCGCAGGGTGGCCGGAGGCACAAGGGACGGCAGAAGTTCCATATGGTTTTCCTTGATGGCCCTGCGGACCGCGGAAGCGCTGATGGCGGCGCCATCCTGCCGTCTGCGGGGGATGACGGTGCACCGGATACCAGCCTTTGGCAGCTCTTTTTCCATAATCTGGTTATAAATGCCTGTTACCCGGCTGTGGGGCTCCTCGCCCACATAGCGTCTGCCAATGCCCAGGGCACGGGCGATTTTTCCGAATATGGCCAGGTCCAGCTTTGCGTGGCTTTCAATGACAGCGTCCATATCCTTTTGAAAGTAACTGGGGAACGTGGCACTGCTGATCATATAGGGGCCGCTGTCGTGATATATAATATTGTCCAGGTGGGAGGTCCCCTCTGTTATCAGGCGTCTGCGCACCGGAAACGGTATAAGGCTTACGTCCTCGCTGACCATGAACAGGTGGACAGCGTCATTTTCAGCCGCGGCCCGTTCGGTCAGATACAGGTGGCCCAGGGTAAATGGATTGGCGTTCATCACCAGGGCGGTGCACCGCTCCCGGGAGGCGTTCCTTTCCGATTCATGGGAGAGCTTCTGTAAATAGGAGGAGAATCCGTTTTTTTTTTGTTTTCCATAAACACAACCTGTCCGTCTGTCCGTGCAATCTCATAAAATCCCAGGTCTGCGAAGAACCGGGCAGAGCTGCATTTTGTATACAGGAACAGATGGGTATTGCCGCGGGCTACCTGTATTTCCATAAGATGGGTCATGATTTGATTCATGAGACCTTCGCCCTGGTGGTCACGGCTCACGGCCATGCACCGGAGCGTATTGCTAAAGCAGCTGCCTGTGGCTATCAGATTCATTTCCTCATCAAACATGCCGCAGGTGTAATCCAGGTTACCGTCTCTGCGGATGCCTTCTGACGTCAGAAGCAGGTCCAGCTGCTGGTTGGCCGGTTTGTCATTGGGTCTGATTTGCGATATGTAATAGTGGGCCATAGCGTACTCCTTTTAACCTTATTCTATAGCAGTTTGGTGTAAATTTCCACTTTATTTTACAAGCCGGGGGACAGAACTATTGACATTTATTGCTTGTAATGATATAAATAAAACCATACTAATTTGCTATGAATAGTGTGGTTTTGTTGCGCGGCACAGTGTTTTGCAGAAACGGAAGTCATGCTGCCGGTATTGACGGTACGCGGTGCCAACGGCCGGAGCGCGTATACGGGTGCTCCGGGGATTTAAGGAGGAGATTTATGAAACATACAAAAGGAACAGCGGGGAGAATGGCGGGCAGATGCCTTGCTCTTGTTTTATCTGCGGTCATGGTCCTGTCGGCGGCGGGATGCGGGGGCAAAGGCGGCAGCCGGCCATCGGGCCAGACGGAATCAGGCCAGGCAGGATCAGGACAGACCCAGGGAACGTCCTCTGACAGCGGAAAAATCGTCAATATCGGCGTGACCAGCTCCCTCAATACGCTGAATCCCCTGCTGATGGACGGCGTGGAGATGAATAAATATGCAACAGGTCTCATGTTCCTGCCGCTGGTGGAACTGGACCAGAACATGGACTTTGAAGGAATGCTGGCAGATTCCGTGACAGCGGAGGACGAGAGGAATTTCCTGGTGCATATTGACGATAAGGCGGTCTGGTCCGACGGTACTCCGGTTACCGCGGATGACGTGGTGTACACGGCCCTCAGGATTTGCAGCCCGGTTATCGGAAATCCGGCTATGATGTACTATGTATTTGAAGGTGTGGGCGACGACGGGTTCGTGGAAGAGGGGGCCGACCATGTGGAGGGCATTACCAGGGTGGATGACAAGACCGTGCGTTTTACCACCAAGGCTCCCATGTCGCTCATAACCTTTAACAGCTCCTATGCCCGTTATCTCATGCCCCTTCCAAAGCATGTGATTGGTGATATCGGCGAGAAGGCGCTTGTCTCAGACCTGTGGTTCAGCCATCCGGACGTGGTGAGCGGTCCCTACAGGGTGACTGAGTTTGACCGGGACCATTATGTGTCCTATGAGGCCAACAAAGACTACTGGAAGGGCGCTCCTAAGATTGAGCGTCTCAACATAAAAATCGTGGAAGGCAGCCAGCTCTATGCAGGGCTTAAGTCCGGGGAAATCGACATTACCCAGAACACCATGAGCACCATTCCCCTGGAGGACTATGAGAGCGTGGCGGCGCTGGAGAACGTGGAGGTTTCCTACGGAGACCCCATCACCAACCAGTCCGTATTCATCAATACAGCTAAAATCACCGACCCAAAGGTGCGCCAGGCCATGTTGTACGCGGTGGACCGCAGCCAGCTCCTGGAGCAGCTCTTAAAGGGCAACGGAGAAGTGGTGGACGGATTCCTGTCATCGGCCAGCCCGTATTTCGACAGCTCCCTGGCGCCTGTTTCCTATGATCCGGAAAAGGCAAAGAGCCTGCTGGCGGAGAGCGGATGGGACCAGAGCAAAAGCATACGTTTCTGCATTGACTCAGGCGACAGCACCTTTGTGAACGCGGCCTCTGTCATAGCAGCCCAGTGGGCAGCGGTGGGCATTAAGGCAGATATCCAGACCATGGACATCAATACGCTGATGAGCACTGCCGCCGGGGGTGATTTTGATGTGCTGGCCGTACAGTATACCTATCCGCCGGTGGATCCTTACGCGGACGTGGCTTGGCTTTTAGGCGGCCAGGGCAGCTGGACCGGCTATACCAGGCCGGAGGTGGAGGAAGCATTGTCAAATGTGGTCCTGACAAATGACAGGGACAAGCTGAAGGAATTGTACGGGATCGTGGACCGGAAGGTCCAGGAGGATGTGCCCATGTTTTCCGCCTACATTATCAGGACCATGGCAGCGGCCAATAAGCGACTGACAGGGGTTAAGCCCAGCGTCTATGGCTTCCTCAATCATGTGGAGCAGTGGGATGTGGCCCAATAGATATATCCCAATAGAATGTGCCGCATCAGAAGGCATTCCGGCAGGACAACCCCATAATTGGAAAGAATGAACGGATTCCCGGAGGGCATATGCTCTCTGGGTATCTTCATTCATGGGAAATCCGCCATTAATATCAGGAAATGAGGAAACAATATGTCACATATCCTTGAAGTCACGAATCTGGAAGTTGAATTTTCGGGTGACGGGGGGAAGAATATAAGTGTGGACCACGTGGGATTCCATGTGGATTCGGGGGAGATAGTCTGTATCGTGGGGGAGTCGGGCTGCGGCAAAAGCGTTACCTCCCTGTCCGTTATGGGGCTTTTGGGCAAAGGGGGGAAGGTGACGGACGGCCAGGTCCTGTTCGAGGGCAGGGATTTGCTCTCCATGACAGAGCGGGAGCTGGACGGAGTCAGGGGAGACCGGCTCACCATGATATTCCAGGACCCTCTTACCTCCCTTAACCCTGTATTTACCATTGGCAGCCAGATGACGGAGAGCATCCGCGCCCATATGGGGTTGGGAAAGGATGAGGCCAGGGAGAGGGCATTGTCCCTCCTTACAAGGGTGGGGCTGCCGGACACCCATTCCGTGATGAAAAAATATCCCCACCTGCTGTCCGGGGGAATGCACCAGCGGGTCATGATTGCCATGGCCCTTTCCTGCAATCCGTCCCTTCTGATTGCTGATGAGCCTACCACGGCTCTGGATGTGACGATTCAGGCCCAAATCATGGACCTGATTCTGGAGCTTAAAGAGGAGATGGGCATGGCGGTGCTGCTCATCACCCATGACATGGGATTGGTGGCTCAGATGGCTGACCGTGTGCTGGTAATGTACGCGGGGCAGCTCATTGAGCAGGCCCGGGTGCTGGAGCTGTTTGACCATCCGGCCCATCCCTACACCAGGGCTCTGCTGCGCTCCGTACCCGGTATCCGGGATGAGGAGGACAGAAGGCTGGAGTCCATAGAGGGAATCGTGCCGGAACACTACGACAGGATTCGGGGGTGCCGTTTCGCAAGGAGATGCCCCTTCCGGACAGAGATGTGCATGAAGCCGCAGCAGGAGGTGTCTGTGGGGGATTCCCATATTGTGCGGTGCTGCAGGGCAAAGGAGGTGCTGGCAGATGGCTGATAAATCCCAAGCCCCTTTGCTTTCAGTGGAGGGACTGAAAAAATATTATACGGCAAAATCAGGCATGTTCTCCCGCTCCTCAGGCGTGGTGCGGGCGGTGGACGGCGTATCCTTCCAGCTGTTTGAAGGGGAAACCCTGGGGCTGGTGGGAGAGTCCGGCTGCGGCAAATCCACATTGGGGCGCCAGCTGGTAGGGCTGGAGCATCCCACGGGAGGCCATGTCATCTACGACGGCAATGACCTGGGCAACATGAGCCAGGCCCAGATGAAGCCCTTCCGCACCCAGCTGCAGATGATATTCCAGGATTCCTATTCATCCCTAAATCCCAGGAAGCATGTGTTTGAGATATTATCGGAACCCATGTTGTATCACGGCCTGGCCAAACGCGGGGACGTATACTCCCGCGTGGAAAAGCTGTTAGACATGGTAGGGCTTGCGAAGAACTGTCTGGGGAGGTATCCCCATGAATTCTCCGGAGGCCAGAGGCAGCGCATAGGCATTGCCAGGGCACTTTCCCTGAACCCCAGGCTGCTGGTATGCGATGAACCGGTCAGCGCCCTGGATGTGTCCATACAGGCCCAGATATTGAACCTGCTCAGGGATTTGCAGAAGGAGCTGGGACTTACCTGTATTTTCATCGGCCATGGTTTGGGAGCCGTGAACTATGTCAGCGACCGGATTGCCGTCATGTATCTGGGCAAGATTGTGGAGATTGCCGGACGGAAGGAGCTGTTTGACCATCCCCTTCATCCTTATTCCAGGGCCCTGTTTGAGGCGGTGCCCATAGCCGATCCGCGAAAGCGCAGGAAGCGGTCTGAGGGAATTGTGGGCGGCGAGACGGCGTCCAATGTGAATATGCCGTCAGGATGTCCCTTCCACCCCAGATGCCCCCACTGCAGGGCAGAGTGTATGAGCGGGGAAATGGAGCTGAAACCGGCGGCACCCGGAAGCAGCCACCTGACCGCCTGTATCCGGTATAAGGAGTTAGAGAAGGAGGGCGAGCAGGCATGACAAAATATATACTGAAGCGTATTCTCATTGCCATTCCCACCCTGCTTGGCATCACCATCATTGATTACGCCATCATGTGTTTTGCGGGCAGTCCCCTGGAAATGCTTCAGGGAGCCCGCATTTCCCAGGAAGCCATCGCCGCCAAGGAGGCAGCCATGGGACTGGACAAACCTTTCTATATACAGTACTTTATCTGGCTGGGGCAGCTTCTCTCCGGAAACATGGGATATTCCGTGAAATCCTATGAGGCGGTCAGCGCCATGATTGGAAGCCATCTGGGGCCAACCCTTCTTCTGATGGGGGTGTCGCTGATTGTAAGCCTAATCATGTCGGTGCCAGCCGGAATTTACAGCGCTATCCACCAGTATTCCAAGGGGGATTACGCCGTGGTGACAGCCTCCTTTTTCGGAAGCAGCATACCGGGATTTTTCCTGTCCCTGCTGCTGGTGTACCTCTTTACCGTGAACCTGGGTATCCTACCCTCCGGAGGGATGACTACCCTTGGCACTGCGGGCGGCGCGGCGGACGTGGCGGCCCACATGGTAATGCCCGTGCTGGTTCTGTCTGTCTCCATGGCGGGGACCAATATCCGCTATATCCGCAGCGCCATGCTGGAAATACTCCAGCAGGATTATCTGCGCACAGCCAGGGCCAAGGGAATCGGGCGCAGGAAGGTCATATATAAGCACGCCCTGCGCAATGCCCTGGTGCCCATTGTGACAGTCATCGGCATGCAGATACCGGTGCTGTTTGGCGGCGCGGTCATTGTGGAGCAGCTGTTTTCCTGGCCCGGACTGGGACTTATGACCATGAGCGCCATCCTGAACCGGGATTATCCGGTTATCATGGGCGTCTGCCTGCTTTCCGCCGTGGTGGTGCTGGCAGCCAACCTGGTGACGGATATTCTGTACGCCATCGTAAATCCGGCTATTCAGTACGACTGACAGACCGGCCCAAGCACTTGACAGGAGTAAGCATAGATAGAATGAAAATGAACAGAAAGAACCCTTATGGGGACATCGGAAGAGAAAATTACTGGCAGACCGTAAGACGTCGGTTTCTCCACCACCGCCTGGCCTGTATCAGTCTGGTGGTGCTGGCAGTTATCTGCACGGCGGCCATTCTGGCGCCCGTCATAGCGCCCTATGACCCGGATGCCATCGCAGGGCCCTTCGGCGCTCCGCCAGGCCCCGGGTTCCTGCTGGGAACGGACCAGATTGGACGGGACATGTTCTCCCGCCTTTTATATGCAACGCGCATATCCCTGCTGGTGGGCGTGCTGGCAACAGCCATATCCACGGCCATAGGAGTCAGCCTGGGTCTGCTGGGGGGATATTTCGGAGGCTGGCTGGACATAGCCATCATGCGTTTTACGGATATGGTCATGTCCTTTCCGTATATACTGCTGGTGCTGGTGGCGGCAGCCATCTTTGAACCGGGGCTCTGGAGCATCATACTGATTCTCGGATTTGTGGACTGGCCTGGCATCACCCGTCTGGTCAGGGGCAATGTGCTGAGCCTTAGGGAGATTAATTTTGTAAAGAGCAGCATTGTGGCGGGGATGCCTGCCAGACATATCCTGTTTTCAGAGATACTTCCCAACACAGTTGCGCCGATTCTGGTGTACGCCACCTCAGTGATGGCCCTGTCCATGCTGGACGAGGCTTCCCTGAGCTTCCTGGGAATGGGAGTGCAGCCGCCCACGGCCAGCCTGGGCAACATGCTGAACAGCGCCCAGTCCCTGACCGTGCTCACGAAACAGCCATGGCTGTGGATTCCGCCCGGACTCCTGATAGTGGTCCTGGTGGTTGCCATTAATTTTGTGGGCGATGCCCTGAGGGACGCCCTGGACCCGTCGGCGGTTCTGAATCTGGGCGGGGCAGAGGCTCAGGACGCCGGGGAGCAGGATGCCAGGGAACAGGATGCTGAGGCTCCGGATACCGGGAAACAGGACGCGGCGGACAGCATATAGAAATACCACAATGCACACAAAAGGAGTATATCCATGACCATCCATCAGATTGAATGTTTCCTGGAAGCAGCCAGGACCCTTAATTTTACGGAGGCGGCCAACCACCTGTATATATCGCAGCAGGGGCTGAGCCGCCAGATCGCGTCCCTGGAAAAGGAGCTGGAGCTGCGCCTTTTTGACAGGACCACCAGGGATGTAAGGCTGACCCGCAGCGGGGAGCTTCTGCTATGGCGCTGGAAGGATGTTCCCAAGGAGATATATGACTCCGTGGACATGGCCAGGGAGGAGGGTGAGAGGGCCAAACGCCAGATTAACCTGTCTGTGGTGGGCATGAGCGGCATCATAGAGATGGCCGGCAACATACTGGCTGATTATATGGCTCTTGACCCTGATGTGGAATTTGAAATCAATGAGTTTACCAATATTAAGGATATAACCAACGGAAATTCGGATTTGATGATGACTGTAAGCTTTACCCCATCCTACGAGCAGCTGAAGGAGAAGTGCGGGCTGGTGGTGGTAAAGAACCTGCCTTTATACTATGTCATGTCCAAGAAAAACCCTCTGGCCCGGAAGGAAGAAGTAATCATGGAGGATTTTAAGGGAGAGACCATGCTGTGTCTCTTCAAGAATTTTTTTGCGGGAGCCGAGCTGCGGCTCTTTGAAATGATTGCCAAGCAGGAACATATCCTTCAAAAGGCCAGGTATTATGAAAATGTCAACAGCCTGGAGCTGGCAATTATTGCCAACGAGGGGATTCATATTGGCTTTAAGGAGTTCTACCATAACTACGGGGAACGGCTGGTAATGCATCCCATGCCTAACTCCAAAAACCAGGCACACGCCAGTGTAATCATTGTGTGGCGTAAAGAAAACGAGAAAAGACTTGAAAGTTTTATTAAATTTTTAAAAAATAATTATAATTAACAACAATAGGTTGTTAATTATCCGCATTTTGGTGTTAGACAAAAAGGGTGGCTACTGTCTAAAATACAAGATGGTTGGTAAGAAAGAAGGAAGCCGTAATTTGGGGAAGGGTTGTGGACCAAAGTAGCTCATTTCCCTTATTTTTTCTGGCGCTGCATACCCTTACGGAACAGCGCCGGCGCTATGACAGATTCTCATATTAAAAAGGACACGAAAGGAAAGAGGAGAAGATGAAAAAGGCAAGGATGCGCATTATCTGGAGAATCGTGATTGTAATCATAGCAGTCATTGTGATTGCCCGAATTTTTAAGAAGGAAGAGCCTGTTGTCCCCACCCCGGACCCGGTGGTAACAGTACAGTCACCGCAGATGGGTGACATACTGCTGATAACAGACCTGGTAGGTACCATTGAACCGGCCGACATTGTGTACATATATCCCAAGGCAGGAGGAGACGTGACAGCTGTCAACGTGAAGGCTGGGGATGTGATTGCGGCAGGACAGGTGCTGTTAGAGATCGATACAAAGCAGGTTGATACATCCAAAAATTCCATGGACGCGGCAAAGGTGGCGTGGGATGACGCCCAGTCTACCCTGGCCCGTATGGCCCCTCTCCACGCATCAGGATTTGTATCTGATAAAGAGTTTGAGGGATATCAGACGGCTGCTGAGGCTGAGAGGCTACAGTATGAGTCCGCCAAGATCGCATATGAAAATCAGATGGAATTCAGCCATGTGACATCACCTATAAGCGGTCGGGTGGAGCAGCTGAATGTGGAGGTACACGATACGGTTGGAAACTCTAACCAGCTCTGCGTCATCGCAGGCGACAGCGGCAACAACGTGACCTTTTATGCCACTGAGAAGGTAAAGAACTACCTGAACCCCGGTGATCCTATAACGGCCATAAAGGAAGGGAAAGAATACAGCGGAAATATCATTGAGGTCAGCAACATGGCTGAGGCATCCGTCGGCCTGTTCAAGATAAAGGCATCTGTGGATGACAATGAGACCATGGCAGCCGGAACCAGCGTGGAGCTGCGGGTGCCGTCCGCGTCCGCCAAAAATGCCATGCTGATTCCAAATAACTGTGTATATTATAAATCAGGCGATGCCTATGTATATACATATGACAACGGCATCATCCATGAGGTGCCGGTGGAAGTGGGCATCTATGACAGTGAGAATATCGCGGTGCTTTCAGGCATTACCCTGGATGACCGGATCCTCACCACTTGGACCTCCGAATTAAAAGAGGGAACTAAAGTGACATTGCAGACAGACGAAGCTGAAAGTCCGGCCGCAGACCAGAGTTAGGCACAGTAGAAGGAGGCAGGAAAATGGGCTTAACAAAACTTGTCTTAAGAAGGCCGGTCAGTACGGTTCTCGCAATCCTGTGTCTGATTATGTTCGGTTTGTCCTCGGTGATGAAATCACCGCTGGAGCTGATGCCGGACATGAACATGTCCATGATGATTGTGATGACTGTTTACTCCGACGCCAGCCCTGACGACGTCAGCGAGCTGGTTACGAAACCCATTGAGGACAGGGCCAGTACCCTGAGCGGTCTGGACACCATATCCTCCCAGTCCAGGGAGAACATGTCCGTGGTCACGCTGAGATATAAGTACGGCACAGACATGAATGATGCATACGATGATTTGAAGAAGCAGATGGACCTGGCTAAGGTAGAGCTTCCGGATGATGCGGATGACCCCATCATGCTGGAGTTAAATACCAGCCTGAAGCCAAATGTAATCATGGCAGTCAGCCATGGGGAGGACGACGACCTTTACAATTATGTGAATAATGAGGTTGTTCCTGAATTTGAGAAGCTTTCAACGGCAGCCGAGGTTTCCATCACCGGCGGCCTCCAGAAATACATCAAGGTGGAGCTGATGCCGGAGAAGCTGAAACAGTACGGCGTATCCATGAGCTCTATTGCCAGCGATATTGCGGGTTCGGATATCACGTATCCGGCAGGCGATACGCAGGTGGGAGACCAGAAGCTGTCTGTGTCAACCGAGCAGCCCTTTGAGACCATGGACAGTCTCAATGATATTCCTTTGACCGTATCAGGCGGCCAGACCATATACCTGAGCGATGTGGCAAAGGTGTATATGGGCGCGGATGATGTGGAAAGCATCGCGCGCTATAAGGTCGAGAACGGAGTCCCTGAGGATATCGTGGCCCTGACTGTCAGCAAGCAGCAGGATGCGGCCACTCTGGATGTCTCAAAAGATGTGAAGCGGGTGGTGAATGAGCTTACCACAAAGGATCCCAGCCTGCAGATTATCATAGTAGACGATGACAAGGATTCCATCATGTCGTCCTTAAGCTCGGTTATCGAGACCATGGTCCTGGCCATCATCATTTCCATGGTTATCATATGGCTGTTCTTCGGGGACCTTAAGGCTTCCCTGATTGTAGGCAGTTCCATACCAGTATCCATCCTGTCGTCCCTTATTCTGATGCAGCTGATGGGCTTTAGCCTGAACGTTATCACCCTCAGCGCCCTGGTGCTGGGCGTCGGTATGATGGTGGATAACTCCACTGTTGTACTGGAGAGCTGCTTCAGAGCCACGGATGACACGGGATTCAGGGAATTTTCCAAGGCGGCGTTAAACGGTACCGGCGTAGTGTGCCAGTCGGTTATCGGTTCCACGCTGACCACCTGCGTGGTGTTCCTTCCGCTGGCCATGTTGGGAGGCATGACAGGACAGATGTTCCGGCCCCTGGGCTTTACCATTGTGTTCTGTATGACAGCGTCCCTCATATCGGCCATCACGGTGGTGCCGCTGTGCTATATGATTTACAAGCCTGTGGAGAAGAAAACAGCACCCCTGTCCAGACCGGCTGAGAAGATGCAGGGAGCCTACAGGGAAATCATGACAAAGCTTCTGAAGAAGAGAGGACTTGTCATGCTGGCCTCTGTTGTGCTTTTGCTGTTCTCCATCTTCCTTGCCAGGTTCCTGAGGGTGGAGATGATGGCTGAGGATGACCAGGGCCAGATTTCCATTACCGCAGAGGTTAAGCCGGGCATAAAGATCGATAAGGTGAATGCAATCATGAAACAGATTGAGGGCATCATCTCACAGCAGGAGGATGTGGAGTCCTACATCACGCTGGTCGGAAGCTCCGGACTCAGCATGAGCTCCGATCCAGGCGTCACTGTATACCTGAAGAAGAACAGAAAGATGGAAACCGCGGATGTGGTGCGGCTCTGGAAGCAGCAGCTGGGCGGCATTCCCGATACCAATATAACGGTGGAGGCCTATTCACAGGTCAGCGCCATAATAGGTTCTGAGGATGAATACTCCGTGGAACTGCAGAGTACGGATTACGATGACCTGAAGGCGGCCAGCGATCTTGTGGCCGGAGAATTAAGCAAACGCCCTGAACTGACCAAGGTGCACTCAACCCTTGAGAATGCGGCCTCTGTCGTGAAGGTTACCGTGAATCCCATCAAGGCAAAGGCGGCGGGACTGACACCGGCCCAGATTGGCGGTACCTTAAACAACATGCTCAGCGGAACCACTCCCACCTCCCTTAATATTGACGGAAACGATATAGACGTTAAGGTGGAGTATCCCAAAGACCGCTATCAGTCTCTGGACCAGATTGAGACCATCACCCTCCAGACACCCGGCGGCAGTTCCGTCGCCCTGACGGATGTGGCTGACATTCATTTTGCAGACAGCCCGGCGTCTATCACACGCCAGGATAAGCAGTACCGTGTTACCATAAACGGTATCTATACAGAGAATTCGGATAAGAATACAAAGACAGTGCTCTTAAACGACGTAGTGAAGCCTGCTATAAACGGGAATGTAAATGTAACCATTGCCCAGAGCCAGATGGATGAATCCATGGCAGAGGAGTTCACATCGCTGTTCCAGGCCATTGCGCTGGCCATATTCCTGGTATTCGTGGTCATGGCGGCCCAGTTCGAGTCTCCCAAGTTCTCAATCATGGTAATGACCACCATTCCGTTCTGTCTCATAGGCGCGTTCGGGCTCCTGTGGCTGGTGGATAGCACCATCAGCATGACGTCCCTTCTGGGATTCCTGATGTTGGTTGGTACGGTTGTAAACGATGGTATCCTCTATGTGGATACGGTGAACCAGTACCGCAGGGAAATGGATCTGAATACCGCTCTGGTGGAAGCGGGCGCCACCCGTCTGAGGCCTATCCTCATGACGACCCTGACAACCGTAGTAGCCATGGTGCCAATGACCCTTGCTCTGGGCGACAGCGGTTCCATCACCCAGGGCCTTGCCCTTGTTAACGTGGGCGGCCTGACCGCATCCACCATTCTGTCGCTGCTCATGCTTCCTGCATACTACAGCCTAATGAACGGCGGCGGCAAGAAACGGATGATTATTGCGGATTAGCCTGAAACCGGCGGCAATGGCAGGACGTTAAAAAGATGTTAAAAAATTACTGTTTCAAATAACAGGATAAAATGTTATGATATTATTAAATAGGCTGTAGCTTATGACGCAGATGGAAGGCGTTGGAACTGCAGCCTATTTTAATAAATAAATTTGTTATTAATGTAACAAATAGGTCCCGCCGGAAGTGATGTTTAAGGGGACAATTATTTTAATATGGATAGAAGTTTTTTGTATGCTGTACAAAAATATTTAGAAAGTCTAAAATTTTTTCATGAAATATTGAGAAAGTGGATTGATAAATTTTTATGCATGGGTTATAATCTATTCATATTGTACAAAATAATAGGAAAGCTATGGACAAATACTGGATAAGTTGTCATTTTGCAACACAAAGGTATGGTCCATCGTATTCCCGGAGGCATATCTGCGCAAACTAACCATATATTCCGGCAGGATAGCTAACGGGATTCCGGTACAGAAAGGGGGATTTGGATTGGCCCAGGAGACGATTGACGCAATCCGTCAGGCAGAAACGGCCGCGGAAGCAGCCGAAAAAGAAGCGGTAAAAGAGGCGGAGGCAATTGTGGCAGAGGCAAAGGCTCAGGCGGCGCAGATGAAGGCAGAGATGACGAAATCTGCCAGAGAAGGCGCGGTGGGGGCCGAGGAGGATGCCAAGGCTCAGAGCGAGCAGATGATGCAGGCAGCCGGCGCCGAGGAAGGCAAGGATTTGGAAGCATTGCAGAAGGCTGTAGCTGAGAAACAACAAAAGGCAGTTGAAGTTATCTTATCAGAACTGCTATAGGAAGGGAGGCGCTTAAGGTTGGCAGTAGTGCCTATGAAAAAAGTGCTGATCTGCGGTCTGAAAAAGGATCGCAAGGGCACCCTTGAGCTTCTGCAGCGCCAAGGGGTAGTTGAAATCAGCAATGTGCTGCAGGAAGATGACATGTTCGGCAGAATGGACGTGACGTCTTCCAAAACCGTTTTTGAACGAAATGCCAATATAGCAGAGCAGGCCATCAATATTCTGGACAGGTACGCGCCTGAGGAGAAGGGCATGCTGTCCTCGTTCGAAGGCAGGGAAGTACTTTCCCTGGACGAATATGAGGCCAATGCAGGCAAACACGACGAGGTCATGAAAAAAGCCTACCGCTTACAGGAGTTAGCCAAGCAGATAGGCGAGCACAGTGCCGCGGTTCCGAAGCTGGAACAGCAAATGGAAGCACTGGTGCCATGGAGATCCTTTGACCTGCCCCTTGATTTTAAGGGAACAAAGAAAACTGCGGCATTTATCGGTTCCATCCAGGATGAGATTACCCTGGAACAGGTAACAGAACAGCTTGGGGAGCTGGCACCCCAGGCAGAGACAATTGACGTGACCATTGTAAGTGCATCCAAGGAGCAGACCTGTCTTTTCATTGTCTGCGCGAAAACGGATGCGGAAGCAGTGGAGGACGCCCTTAAGAAAATGAATTTTGTAAAACCGCCTCTCAGCTCGGCAGTGCCTGCGAAACGCCAGCAGCAGCTGGAAGAAGAGCTTGCAAAGGAAAAGGCGGAGATTGAGAAAGCGGAAAAGGCTGTGGCAGAGATGGCTCCGGACCGGGAACTCATAAAGTTCGTTATGGATTACTACACCATGCGTGCTGAGAAATACGGTGTGTTAAACGGCCTGGCCCAGTCAAGACGTGTATTCTTTATAACCGGATACGTACCTGAGAACGCGGCTCCCAAGCTTGAGAAGCTGCTTCAGGAAAAATATGAGGTGGTTGTAGAGTATACGGAACCGGGTGATGAGGAGGATGTACCCATCCTGCTCCACAACAATAAGTTCGCGGAACCGGTGGAGGGCGTTATTGAGAGTTACAGCGTTCCTTCCAAGGGCGAGATTGACCCGTCCATGATAGTGGCACTGTTCTACTATGTACAGTTCGGGCTCATGCTCTCGGACGCTGCTTACGGTCTTATCATGGTGGCAGGTACCGCGTACTGCCTCACCAAATTCAAGAACATGGAAGCCGGAATGAAGAAGTTCATGAAGATGTTCATGTACTGTGGTATCTCCACAACGTTCTGGGGCTTTATGTTCGGCAGCTTTTTCGGAGATGCGGTTAATGTTATTGCGACCACATTCTTCAACCGGCCGGATATCAGGCTTGCTCCTCTCTGGTTTGAGCCAGTAAGCCTTCCTATGAAGCTTCTGGTATTTGCATTTGGACTTGGTATTCTTCACCTTTTCATAGGACTTGGAATCAAATTCTACTCCTGTGTGAAGAACGGCAGCCTGGCTGACGGTATATATGACGTCATATTCTGGTATATGCTGGTTGGCGGCGGCATTGTCTATCTGCTGACCATGCCTATGTTTACCGAGATGCTGGGTCTTACCTTTACGCTTCCGGCAGTTGCGGGTACTGTAGCTGCTTACGCGGCAGCCATTGGTTTTGTGGGTATTGTACTTACCAGCGGACGGGAATCCAAAAACTGGGTTAAGAGGATACTTAAGGGCCTTTATGGGGCATACGGAGTCAGCTCATACCTGAGCGACATCCTGTCCTATTCCAGACTTCTGGCCCTGGGTCTGGCTACCAGCGTTATATCCACAGTATTTAACAAGATGGGAAGTATGATGGGAGGTTCCATTCCCGGAGCCATCATATTCATACTGGTATTCGTAATCGGACACAGCCTGAACCTGGCAATCAATGCCCTGGGCGCATATGTCCATACTAACCGTCTGCAGTATGTAGAGTTTTTTGGAAAGTTTTATGAAGGTGGCGGAAGGAAATTTGAGCCCTTTGCCGTTCACACCAAATATTATAAAGTCAAGGAGGACATTTAGTTATGGGAAATATGGGAGTTGCTTTAGCATTATTAGGAGCTGCAATCGCAGCACTTTTTGCAGGAGTAGGTTCTGCTATTGGAGTAGGTATTGCAGGTCAGGCTGCAGCCGGAGTTGTTACAGAGGATCCCAACAAGTTCAGTAAGGTTCTGGTTTTACAGCTGCTTCCCGGTACACAGGGTATCTACGGACTGCTGATTGCATTCATCACACTGACACAGATTGGTATTATGGGCGGAAGCGCTGACCTTTCTTTAGTAAAGGGCGCTTTATACCTGGCAGCATGCCTTCCTATGGGTATTGTTGGCTGGATTTCCGGCGCATCACAGGGCAAGGCAGCAGCAGCAAGTATCGGCCTGGTTGCCAAGAGACCTGAGCAGTTTGGTAAAGCTATGATTTTCCCGGCCATGGTTGAGACTTACGCCATCCTGGCACTGCTGATCTCCATCCTTTCCATCTTTGGTATTGCAGGACTTAACATTTAATCAGCATACCAAATAGGAGACTTAAGGAAAGGAGAACATGGCATGGCGGGATTAGATAAGATCATCAGCCAGATTAAAGAAGAGTCCCAGAAGGCGGCGGAACGCACCAGGGCGGAAGCCCGTTCCAAGGCAGATGAGATTCTGGCACAGGCCCGTGGGGATGCAGAGAGGGAGTGCGTTGATATTGAGAGGCGCTCCAAGCAGGCAGTAGCCAACATTCTGGAGAGAGGACGCACGGCAGCCGAACTTAAGAAGAGGGGTGCTGTTCTGGCTGAAAAGCAGAGACTCATCGGCGCGACCATTGGGATGGCTAAGGCTGAACTCAAGGGGCTTGAGACCGGTGCCTACTTTGATATGATTCTGAAACTGGCAGTTAAATCCGCACAGCCCGGCGAAGGCGAGCTCCTGTTCTCAAAGAAGGACCTGGAACGCCTGCCCGAAGGCTTTGGGGACAGGTTAAATGCCGCGCTTAAGGACAAGGGGGCAGTGCTCCGTATATCAGGAGACACCCGGGATATAGACGGCGGTTTTGTGCTTACTTATGGAGGAATTGAGGAGAACTGTTCCATTGACGCTCTCTTCGACGCAGCCCATGAGGTATTACAGGATAAAGTGCAGGAGATTCTGTTTTCATGAACGTAGGGAGGAACTAATTAAATGGCAGACAAACAGTATGTTTATGCAGTAGCCCGCATCCGTTCCAAAGAATTGTCCCTGCTATCCGGTGCATTTTTAGAGCAGCTGACGGCTGCAAAAGACTATGACGAGTGTATCCAGCTTCTCATGGAGAAGGGCTGGGGAGAGGACGGCGTCACAAATGCCGGAGATATCCTGGCCATTGAGAAGAGGAAGACCTGGGAGCTGATTAATGAGCTGGTGGAGGATATGTCGGTATTTGATGTATTCCTGTACGCCAACGACTACCACAATCTGAAGGCAGCCATCAAGGAGGTCCGCATGGGTGATGAATACCCGGGCATCTTTATGGAGCAGGGGACTGTGGATGTGAAGCTCATTCGCGAAGCGGTCCAGACCAGGGAATTCCAGAATCTTCCGGCAGCCATGAGAACGCCTGCGGAGGAAGGCTACAAGGCGCTCCTTCACACCCAGGACGGACAGCTCTGCGACATCATAATCGACAAAGCGGCCCTGGATGCAATCTGCGCAGCCGGTAAATCCTCCGGCAATGAGTTCCTGGAACTCTACGCGGAGCTGACAGTTGCGGCGGCAGATATAAAGACGGCGGTGCGGGCATCCCGTACCGGCAAGGACAGGGCATTTCTGGAACAGGCGCTGGCGCCATGCGGCAGCATCAACGTTGCCCGTCTGGCTCAGGCAGCCATAGAAGGCGTGGATTCCATCGGATCCTACCTGGAAACCACGGCCTATGCAGATGCAGTGGAAGAATTGCGGCGCTCACCTTCAGCTTTTGAGCGGTGGTGCGACAATCTGCTGATTCGCAAGATTAAGCCCCAGCAGTACAGCGCCTTTGGTCTGGGTCCGCTGGCAGCTTATATTCTGGCACGGGAGAACGAGATTAAATCAGTTCGGATTGTGCTTTCCGGGAAATTAAACCATCTTCCCGAGGAGTCCATCCGGGAAAGGATAAGGGAGATGTATGTATAAGATTGCAGTTATGGGCGACCGGGACAGTATCTACGGTTTCGCCAGTCTGGGTCTGGAACCATTTCCTTTGACAGACCCGACGGAGGCAGGAAAGAAGGTTAAGGATCTGGCGGAAAGCGGCTATGCGGTGATTTACATCACAGAGGCCCTGGCCGCTCAGATTGAACCGGAGATCAACCGCTACCGTGAGGCTGGCCTTCCGGCCATCATACTGATTCCCGGCATATCAGGCAATACGGGAAAAGGTATCCTGGCAGTTAAGAAGTCAGTGGAGCAGGCAGTTGGCTCGGATATTATATTTAATGGGCAATAACAATGGAGGTAAAAGATGAGCAAAGGCGTAATTAAAAAAGTAGCCGGTCCGCTGGTCATCGCAGAAGGCATGCGCGACGCGAACATGTTCGACGTGGTTCGAGTCAGCGAGCAGCGTCTGATTGGCGAAATTATAGAGATTCATGGCGATAAGGCTTCCGTCCAGGTATACGAGGAGACATCCGGACTGGGACCCGGGGAGCCGGTGGAATCCACAGGCGTACCTATGAGCGTGGAGCTGGGGCCTGGCCTGATTGGAAGTATATACGACGGTATCCAGCGTCCCCTGGATGCCATTATGGAGAAAACAGGCGGAAACCTGTTAAACCGCGGCGTGGAGGTTCCCTCCCTGAAGCGTGAGAAGAAGTGGACCTTCGTACCCACTGCAAATGCGGGCGACAAGGTAGGCGGAGGCGACATCATCGGTACGGTTCAGGAGACCGAGGTGGTACAGCAGAAAATCATGATTCCTGTTGGCGTAAGCGGCACCCTTACCTATATCAGCGGCGGAGAGTACACGGTTACCGATACAGTGGCTGTTGTGACAGACGAGAAGGGACAGGAGCATCCTGTTTCACTGATGCAGAAGTGGCCTGTACGTAAGGGCCGTCCCTATCAGAGAAAGCTGTCTCCCGATATGCCTCTTGTAACAGGACAGCGTGTTATCGACTGTCTGTTCCCAATCGCAAAGGGCGGTGTTGCGGCTGTTCCGGGACCGTTCGGGTCCGGTAAAACGGTTGTACAGCATCAGCTGGCCAAGTGGGCTGATGCGGACATCGTGGTTTACATCGGCTGCGGCGAGCGCGGAAACGAGATGACGGACGTTCTGAACGAGTTCCCGGAACTGAAGGATCCAAAGACAGGCAAGTCTTTGATGGAGCGTACTGTGCTGATTGCCAATACCTCCGATATGCCTGTTGCTGCCCGTGAGGCATCTATCTATACAGGTATCACCATTGCAGAGTATTTCCGCGACATGGGTTACTCCGTAGCCCTGATGGCAGACTCCACATCCCGTTGGGCCGAGGCTCTCCGTGAGATGTCAGGACGTCTGGAGGAGATGCCTGGTGAGGAAGGTTACCCTGCATACCTGGGTTCCCGTCTGGCACAGTTCTACGAGCGTGCCGGCCGTGTTATCTCCCTGGGTCAGGACAACCGCGAGGGCGCGCTTTCCGTTATCGGAGCAGTATCCCCTGCCGGCGGCGATATTTCCGAACCGGTTACACAGGCTACCCTGCGTATCGTAAAGGTATTCTGGTCCCTGGATGCCGACCTGGCATATAAGAGACACTTCCCGGCCATCAACTGGCTGACCAGCTACTCCCTGTATGTGGACACCATGGAAAAATGGTTCAACGCAGAGGTGGAGAGCGACTGGACCGAGCTGCGCGCCCGTCTCATGCGCCTGTTGCAGGAAGAGTCTGAGTTAAATGAAATCGTACAGCTGGTAGGTATGGACGCATTATCCGCACCTGACCGTCTGAAACTGGAAGCAGCCCGTTCCATCCGTGAGGACTTCCTTCATCAGAACGCCTTCCATGAGATTGATACATTTACGTCCTTAAAGAAACAGCACATGATGATGATGCTGATGCTGGCATATTATGACAAGGCAGGAGAGGCTCTGGCACAGGGCGTGAATATCGAGCGTCTTGTAAGCCTTCCTGTACGTGAGGCCATCGGCCGTTTCAAATATACAGAGGAAGCTGACCTGGATAAGGTTTACGGTGATGTCATCAAGACCCTGGAGTCAGAGATTAACAGTGAGATGAGCAGAAAGGAGGACTTCTAATGCCCAAGGAATATAGAACAATTGAAGAGGTAGCAGGTCCTATTATGCTGGTCCGCGGCGTACAGGGAGTAACCTACGATGAGATGGGAGAAATCGAGCTAGTCAACGGCGAGAGACGCCGCTGCAAGGTATTGGAGATAGACGGCGGCAATGCCATGGTACAGCTGTACGAGGCGTCCACAGGTATCAACCTGGATTCCAGTAAGGTGCGTTTCTTAGGACGTACCATGGAGTTGGGCGTATCTGAGGATATGCTCAGCCGTATGTTCGACGGCATGGGCAAGCCCATTGACGGTGGTCCCGACATCCTGCCTGAGAAGCGTATGGATATCAACGGCCTGCCTATGAACCCGGCCGCCAGAAGCTATCCTGAGGAGTTTATCCAGACCGGCGTTTCCGCCATAGATGGTCTGAACACCCTGGTCCGCGGACAGAAGCTGCCTATTTTCTCGGCATCCGGTCTTCCGCACGCCAACCTGGCTGCCCAGATTGCACGTCAGGCAAAGGTGCGCGGCACCGACGAGTCATTCGCCGTTGTGTTTGCCGCCATGGGTATCACCTTCGAGGAGGCCAACTTCTTTATGGAGAGCTTCCGTGAGACAGGCGCTATCGACCGAAGCGTCATGTTCATCAACCTGGCAAACGACCCTGCCGTAGAGCGTATCGCAACTCCGCGTATGGCTCTGACAGCAGCAGAGTACCTGGCATTTGAAAAGAACATGCACGTACTGGTTATCCTGACTGATATTACAAACTACGCAGACTCACTGCGTGAGATTTCCGCAGCCCGTAAGGAAGTTCCCGGACGCCGCGGTTATCCCGGATATATGTACACTGACCTGGCTTCCCTGTATGAGAGAGCCGGACGTCAGAAGGGCAAGAACGGATCCATCACCATGATCCCGATTCTTACCATGCCTGAGGATGACAAGACACATCCCATTCCTGACCTTACAGGCTACATCACAGAGGGACAGATTATCCTGAGCCGTGAGCTGTACCGTAAGAATGTAACACCTCCCATTGATGTACTGCCATCCCTGTCCCGTCTTAAGGATAAGGGTATCGGTGAGGGCAAGACATGCGCAGACCATGCAGACGTTATGAACCAGCTCTTTGCAGCCTATGCCCGTGGTAAGGACGCAAAGGAACTGATGATCATTCTGGGCGAGGCAGCCCTGACTGACATGGATAAGCTGTATGCCAAGTTTGCTGACGAGTTCGAGAAGGAGTATGTATCCCAGGGCTACTATGCTGACCGTGATATCGAAGAGACCATGGAAATCGGCTGGAAGCTTCTGCGCATCCTCCCAAGGAGCGAGCTGAAACGTATTAAGGACAAATTCCTTGATTTATATTACGAAGCAAAATAACCGGCAGTCAGAAAGGAAGTTGACATAACATGGGTGCAAAACATGTAAATCCCACCCGTATGGAGCTTACCCGCCTTAAGAAAAAGCTGGCAACAGCCATCCGCGGGCACAAGCTTCTGAAAGACAAGCGGGATGAATTGATGCGTCAGTTCCTGGACCTGGTGCGTGAGAACAAAGCCCTCCGCGAGAAGGTGGAGGCAGGCATCGCTGCGGCTAACCAGAATTTCGTGCTGGCACGTTCCGGCATGACAGATGAGGCCCTGAACGTAGCCCTGATGGCTCCCAAGCAGGAGGTCTATCTGGAAACTGAGACAAAGAATGTCATGAGTGTGGAGATTCCTGTGTTCAAGTATAAGACCAGGACTTCAGACCCTAACGACATCTATTCTTACGGCTTTGCATTTACTTCCAGTGACCTGGATGATGCGGTAAAGAGTCTGGCAGATTTGCTGCCTGACATGCTGCGTCTGGCTGAGTGCGAAAAATCCTGCCAGCTCATGGCAGCGGAGATTGAAAAGACCCGCCGCCGTGTAAACGCGCTGGAGCATGTGATGATTCCCGATACCCAGTCAAACATCCGCTATATCACCATGAAGCTGGATGAAAATGAGCGAAGCTCCCAGACAAGGCTTATGAAGGTAAAGGATATGATGCTTGAGGAAGTGCACCACTACAGCGAGCGGGAAGTGGTTCCCGTGGTAGATGAGGTGTAGCAGGCATCTTCATGAAAGCTTAATAAAACTTTCATAGAAACCCCATAAAGCCGGGTGGACAGAAAATAATAATTATGTTAGAGTAAAACCCAGAGAATGGCACAAGCGGCATTCTCTGGGTTTTTTGTCTATTCCAATAGTCAGAAAGGGAGGAATAACACATGAGAAAAGAACAATTTTACAGAGATAAAAAGGCCGTGAAAAAGGGGTGTTGCAGGCATCTGCCTGGCCCTTTTCCTGGCTTTGCAGATAACGGGATGCGGCAAGACAGCGGACCAGGATAAGGCTGCTCAGAAAACGGAGCAGAACGGTGGAACTGAGGAGGAAAGCGCGGGGGCTGAGAAGAACAGTGCAGAAACTGAGAAGAACAGCGCGGAAGCAGGCCGGGAGCAGTCCGCTGGCAGCAGCCAGGCAGATGCAAAGGCGGCGGCAGACCAGGGAGATAGCGTGATCGAGTATAAGCCGGGCATGCCCATGAAGGAAGGGGTGGCTGCTCCTGATTTTACGGGGGAACTCATTGACGGCACCAGCATTACGCTGTCCGAATTACAGGGAAAACCTGTTATCATCAATTTCTGGGCAACCTGGTGCGGTCCATGCGTCAAGGAGATGCCGGCATTTGAGCGCCTGAAGAATGATTTTGGGGACAAGATCGGTATCCTTGCGGTGAATTGCGGAGATGACGCCGAGACAGTGAAGGATTTTGTGGAGGAGAACGGATATACCTTCCCGGTGGTGCTGGATGAGGAGTATTCCATATCCATGCTGTATCCCACCAATTCCATTCCATATACAGTGGTGCTGGACGCGGAGGGCAAGGTGAGCCATATATCCACCGGCGCCCTGGACACGGACACGATGTATGAGAGATATAAGGAAGCCCTTGGGGTGTAAGACTTGGAGCGTTGATATGATGGATTGGTGCAGACAGAATAAGATAACAGTTATCCTTCTTGTCCTGGGCATAGTATTTCTGTGTATCGGAGCCGCCCAGGGAGGATACCAGGACGCCTTCCGCAAGGCAGTGAGAGTGTGTCTAGAATGTATCGGAATCGGATGAGAAGGCAGGGGCAGAACACCATGACCATGAGAGGGCGGCAGCGATGAAACGGCGTTTGATACAGCTTTGTGCGGCATTACTATATAATTTGAACCTGAAGGGATTTGCGGAGGCGTCCATCTATAAGGGAAAGTCAAAAGGACTGTGCGTTCCCGGACTTAACTGCTATTCGTGTCCGGGAGCCGTTGGCTCCTGTCCGTTGGGCACTCTGCAAAACGCCCTGTCCGCCATGGACAGGAAGCTGCCCTTCTATATATTGGGGGTTCTCCTGCTTTTTGGGGTTACCATGGGAAGGGCCATATGCGGCTTCCTCTGTCCCTTTGGGCTGGTGCAGGAGCTTCTCTATAAGATACCTGTGCCCAAGATAAAAAAGAACCGCGTCACACGGGTGCTGTCCATGGTGAAATACGTGATTCTGGCAGTGTTTGTCATCATCCTGCCGGTGGTATTTAAGGCAGTCTCCGGCCTGCCGGTTCCTGCCTTCTGCAAATACATATGTCCTGCGGGGACCCTGGAGGGAGGAATTCCCCTGGTGCTTTTGGACGAGTCCCTGGGCGGTCTGGCGGGAGCCCTCTTTGACTGGAAGGTCCTTGCGCTGGCAGTCATACTGGTAAGCGCCTGTTTTGTATACAGAAGCTTTTGCCGGTTCCTCTGTCCTCTGGGTGCCATCTATTCCCTGTTTGCACCCGTGGCCCTGCTGGGGGTAAAGCTTGACAGGGACGCCTGCATTGACTGCGGGCGCTGTGTGCGGACCTGCAAAATGGATATCAGACAGGTGGGAGACAGGGAGTGCATACAGTGCGGCGAATGTATGAAGGAGTGCAATGTGGATGCCATTTATTGGAAGAAACCCTGGAAGGTGAGCGGTAAGGTATAGGTAAGATATAACAAAGATATGGCAAAGATAGGAACGGGACGCTGTAAATAAGCTGTTAAAACAGCCTTGGCAGCGCCCTGTTTTTGCGTTTCTGTGCTGTTTTTGGCCTGTTTCCGGGCAAAACAGGTCAATCTATATATTGAATTATCCCCGAAAATGTGGTATCGTTTTAAATATATATGCAGAAAACTGCGGGTAAATACATTGGCACCGCATTGACGCTTTGATGCAATAAAACAAAGGGCGGATAAAATGACACAGACAGATATCATATTGGAAGTAAAAGATTTATGTGTGGAATTCAGGACAGCGGAAGGCACCGTTCAGGCGGTGGACCATCTGAGTTATGTATTACATAAGGGTGAAAAGCTGGGTATCGTGGGAGAGAGCGGAAGCGGCAAGAGTGTTTCCTCTCTTGGAATGATGCAGCTGATTCCCAACCCTCCGGGACAGATTACAGGCGGGGAGATTTTGTATCTCGGAAGGGATTTGGTAAAGACCTCTGAGCGGGATATGCAGAAAATCAGGGGAAATGAGATTTCCATGATTTTCCAGGAACCAATGACCTCCTTAAATCCCATTATCAAGTGTGGAAAACAGATTGCGGAATCCCTCCGCCTGCACCGCGGCATGAAGAAAAAGGAAGCCATGGAGGAGGCCATCCGCATGATGAAGGCAGTGGGAATTGCCAATCCTGAGGTAAGGGCCCATGAGTATCCACATCAGATGTCGGGAGGAATGAGGCAGCGTGTGATGATCGCCATGGCGCTGGCCTGCCAGCCCCAGATTCTGATTGCGGATGAGCCCACCACGGCTCTGGATGTGATCATCCAGGCCCAGATTCTGGATTTGATTCGAGAGATGAATGAGGAGCTTCATTCCTCGGTCCTGTTCATTACCCATGATTTGGGAGTGGTAAGCGAGCTGTGCGATACGGTCATTGTCATGTATACGGGTCATATCGTGGAGCAGGCGCCGGCCAGGGAGCTGTTCCGGGATCCCAAGCATCCCTATACCATCGGCCTTTTGAATGCCATACCAGTCATCACAAAGGACAGGAAGCCGTTGTCCACCATAGAGGGCATGGTGCCCAATCCCACGGAGCGGATTAAGGGGTGCAGCTTCTGGCCCAGATGTCCCCATGCCACAGAGCGGTGCAGGACAGTCAGCCCGCCCATGAAGCAGCTTTCAGAGGAACGCCAGGTCCGCTGCTGGCTGTTTGAAGACCAGGCTGCGGGGAAGGAGGCTTAATGTATGGCACAGAATACCAACAGAGACATAAACGAAGACAAGAGCAAAAAAGAAGTGCTGGTTAAGGCCGACCACGTAAAGGTGTATTTTAAAGGAAAAGATAAGAAGTCCGGGACCGTGAAGGCGGTGGACGACGTAAGCTTCCACATCATGAGGGGGGAGATCTTTGGCGTGGTGGGGGAGAGCGGCTGCGGCAAGAGTACCCTGGGCAGGGCCCTTGTCCGGCTCTTAAAGCCAACAGAAGGCCACATCTATATGGGCGGCACGGACATAGCGGGATTAAAGGGAGGGGATTTAAAGAAGATGCGCAGAAAGGTCCAGATTATATTCCAGGACCCGTCCGCCTGTCTGAACCCCAGGCGCACCGTGCGCCAGATCCTGATGGAGCCCTTTGAAATACACAGAATGAAGGGCAAGATGGACGTGGAGGCCCGCATCATGAAGCTCCTTAATCTGGTGGGGCTGGATTTGTACTGCCTGAGCAGATATCCCCATGAGCTGTCAGGCGGACAGAAGCAGCGTATCGGCATAGCCAGAGCCCTGGCACTGGAGCCGGACATTATCATCTGCGATGAGGCTGTATCGGCGCTGGACGTATCGGTCCAGGCCCAGGTGCTGAACCTGCTTCAGGAGTTAAAGGAAAAGCTGGGTCTGACCTATTTCTTCATTTCCCATAATCTGAATGTGGTCTACCAGGTCAGCGACCGGGTGGGCGTCATGTATCTGGGAAATATGGTGGAGATTGCAGATTATGATAAGCTGTATGAAAAGCGTTACCATCCTTATACCGAGGCACTGCTTTCCGCCATTCCACAGGTGGACCAGGATGTGAAAACAGAGCGCATCCATCTGGAGGGGGAGGTGCCCAGTCCCTCGGATCCGCCCTCCGGCTGCCGGTTCCACACGCGCTGTCCAAAGGCCAGTGACAGGTGCCGTCGGGAAGTACCTGAATTAAAGGAAGTGGCGGATGGTCATTTTGTGGCCTGCCATCTCTATTAGAGGGGCCCTGGCCCAAGGAGACACTGTACCAGGAAAAGTATTGTAATATGGAGACACTGCCAGAATACTGGCATCTCAATAAACCTAGAGGAGGTCTATTATGAAAAAGAAGTTATTGACTGCTGCTCTGTGCCTTGCAGTTTCACTTGCCTGCAGCGCATGCGGAGGCAATGGCGGGGACGGCACATCGGCCGGCAAAACAGACGCTGCCACTGAGGGAGCCTCACAGGCAGCCGGTTCCAATACGGTTGTGGTAGCCATGGGATCCGGATTTTCCACCCTGGATCCGGGGTATGTATATGAGAAGTATCCGCCTCTCATTGTCAACGCCTGCTACGAGAACCTGTTTAAGTTCTACAGCAACGACAGCGCGCCGGAGCCTTGTCTGGCTGATTCCTATGAATTCTCAGAGGACGGCCTGACACTGACGGTAAAGCTGAAACAGGATGTGACATTTGCCAGCGGCAATCCCATGACCAGCGCGGATGTTCTTTTCAGCATCAACCGCTGCAAAAACCTTCAGGGAAATCCATCCTTTATCTGCGATACCATTGAGAGCATGGAAGCGCCTGATGATTACACGGTGGTATTCCATCTGACCCAGGCTGACAGTGCCATTCTGTCCAAGCTGACCTACAGCTCCACGGCTGTTCTGGACAGCACGGTTGTGAAGGAGCACGGCGGCACGGACGCGGAGGATGCATCGTCCACTGACACGGCCCAGTCCTATCTGGATACAGCCAGCGCAGGATCCGGCATGTATGTGATGACCAGCTATATTCCGGACCAGGAAGTGGTTTTGGAAAAGAATCCTAATTACTGGGGAGAAGCCACCAATGTTGACAAGTTCATCATCAAGATACAGCCTGATGCAAACACACAGATGATGACGCTGTCCGGCGGGGATATTGATGTGGCCATGAACATGACAGACGACACCATGTCCGAGCTGGAAGGCGCTGAGAATATTTCTGTTATCAACGGAGCAACCAAGACAGTTGGGTTTGTGATGATGAACATAGATGAAGCCTACGGCGGCCCTGTGTCCAACCCACAGGTTCAGAACGCCATCCGCAAGGCCCTGGATTACACCGGCATCCAGACCATCTGCGGCAGCGGCACCATCACCCCTTATGATATCATCCAGGTGGGATTCATGGGAAGCAAGGGCGAGAGGCCGGCTGACTATACGAATCTGGAAGATGCTAAGGCACTTCTGGCAGAGGCGGGATACCCCGATGGATTTGATGTGGACCTGACTGTGACAGATCTGGATATGGAGGGAATCCTCCTGACAGACCTGGCCCAGAAGATAAAGGATGACCTGGCGCAGGTGGGAATCAATGTGAATATCGTATCTCAGCCATGGGCGGCAGGATACGGCGATGCTTACCGCGACGGAACCCTGGGCTTTACGGTTATGTACTGGGGAACGGATTATAACGACCCCAACGTGCAGCTGGAATTCCTTCCTGGCGGCGTAGTCGGAAAGAGAGCCGGATGGAGCGCCGACATGGATCCGGAGCTTGCGGCCATGTATGAAAAAACCATGTCTGCAACGGACAATGACGCGCGTATCGCTGTGCTGGAGGAAATCCAGGATGCAATGTACGAGCATGGGCCCTTTATCATGGTGGCACAGGCTCCGTCCCATATAGGCTATAACACCAGGCTGGAGGGCGTGGCCATATCAGACCCCTATGCCCTGGATCTGACCTTGATTCATGTGAAGTAATGATTTTATATACGGAACTGTTTTGCGGGCAGGCAGATATCTTCCTGCCCGCAGGCTCCGTAAACAGTACTGTCCGGCGCCAGTCCGGGGGCGGACAGGAGCTTAAAGCGGCGGCAGGTATTGCCGTGAACGTCCATCCCAGGGGGATACCGTTGACGGGAATATCTGTATGAGACTGGAGAAACATAAGCTTTTATTTGATATAAGTATGGATTGGAACATAAGAAAAGAGAGGTATCGTATGGAACAGCTGAAATTTATAGGAAAAAGACTGGTGTATCTGGTAGTCATGCTGTTTGGCGTCGCCACCCTGGTTTTCATACTGACGAAAATGATACCGGGAGACCCCACCGTGGCAAACTTGAGCCAGAGAGCCCTTAACGACCCGGAAATCGTGGCTGCCTACAGGGCGAAATACGGCCTGGACCAGCCTTTGCCCGTGCAGTACATCCTGTACATGAAGAATCTTCTGCAGTTTGACCTGGGAACTTCCATGCACACAAACAAACCAGTGCTGTCAGAGCTGGCCAGGTGTTATCCGGCCACCATTGAACTGGCTTTGTTTGCCATTGTGATTGCAGCCATCCTGGGTGTGCTGTTCGGCATTATATCCGCCATCAGGCGCAACAGCATCCTGGACCAGACGGTCCGGGCCATATCTGTTACAGGTGTCAGCATTCCCAGCTTCTGGTTTGCGCTGCTGGTATTGTATTTCTTCTATTACAAGCTGAAGCTGCTGCCGGGGCCCGGCCGCCTGAGCAACGCCTTTACGGCGCCGGCCACGGTCACGGGCATGTATGTCATTGACAGCCTTCTGGAGGGAAATATCCCCAAGGCATTGGACGCAATCAGCCACCTGATTCTTCCGGGAACCGTGCTTGCGGCATTTACCATGGGTCTGATTACCAGGACAGCCCGTTCCAATCTACTGAACGTCATGTCCACGGACTATATCCGTACGGCAAAGGCCAAGGGACTGTCAAGGCCGGGGCTGATTATCCGCCACGCCCTGGGCAATGCCCTGATTCCCGTGCTCACTGTCATCGGCCTGGGCCTGGGCAACCTGCTGGGCGGCATGGTGCTGGTGGAAACCATTTTCAACTGGCCGGGTGTGGGGCAGTTTGCCTATGAATCCGTGCTTTCAGTGGATTTCCCCTCCATCATCGGGGTGGCCCTTCTGATTGCCTTAAATTACATGGTCATCAATACAGTGGTGGATATTTTATACGGAATCATTGACCCGAGAGTGAGGTGCAGCTGATGGTACAGTCTTTAAAACGGTTATTTAAGTCCAATTACCTGTTCACGCTGGGCGTGATAATCTGCCTGGCATGGATTGCGGCGGCCATCCTGGCGCCGGCGCTGGCTCCCTATGATCCCATTGTACAGGACCTGGGGCAGCGGTTAAAGGCTCCGTCTGCGGAGCACTGGTTTGGCACGGACAATTTTGGCAGGGACATTTTCAGCCGTGTACTCTACGGAGGCAGGTATTCCCTGCTGGCAGGCTGTCTCACCGTGGTCATAGCAGGCTTCATCGGCACGTTTTACGGAGCCATAGCAGGCTATGTGGGCGGTTGGGTGGACAACGCTATGATGCGTTTTTCAGAAATGATTTTGTCCTTCCCCTCCCTGATTCTGGCAATGATTATCAATGCGGTTATGGGTTCCAACCTGTTCAACACCATGTTTGCCCTGATTGTGGTGGCATGGCCCACCTATGCCCGTATGATGCGGAGTGTTGTGCTGAGTGTAAAGGAAAATGAATATGTGGCGGCTTCCGAGGTGCTGGGCGCCTCCAGAATCCGGATCCTGATGAAGGAGGTCATTCCCAACAGCATCAGTTCGGTTCTGATTATGACTACCACGGATATCGGAAACCAGATTCTGATGTTCTCCACCTTAAGCTTTCTGGGACTGGGCTCCGCGCCGCCCACGCCGGAGTGGGGCATGATGGTTTCAGATGGAGCGGACTATTTCAATAAGTTCTGGGTGGCTGGTTTTCCGGGACTGGCAATCTTCACAATGGCCGTGGGCGCTAATTTCATTGGCGACGGCCTCAGGGATTTGCTGGATCCCAAGCTGAGAAAGCAGTTTTAGAAGAGGAGGATGTTATCATGAAGCAGAAGAGAGTGGAGCGTATCATGGAAGCCCTGAAGGAGATGGGGCTGACACAGATGCTGATTGTGGATCCCATGTCCATTTATTATCTCACAGGCGTGTATGTGGAGCCCTTTGAACGGTTTTATGCCCTTTATCTGAGGGAGGACGGAAAGCATGTGTATTTCCTGAATAAGCTGTTTACCGTGCCTGAGGATGTGGGTGTTGAGAAGGTTTGGTATTCGGATACAGATCCGGCGGCGGAGATCGTGGCAGGCTATCTGGATAAGGAAAGCCCGCTGGGCGTTGATAAGGATTTAAAGGCGCGGTTTCTGCTGCCCCTCATGGAAATGGGGGCTGCCGCTGGCTTTGTGAATTCCTCCATTGCCGTGGACAGGACAAGGGGCGTGAAGGATGAGGAGGAGCAGGATAAGATGCGCGCTGCCTCCGGCATCAATGACAGGGCCATGGCGGAGTTTAAAAAGCTGATACATGAAGGCGTCACGGAGCGGCAGGTTGCGGACCAGATGCTTAAGATATATATGGACCTGGGGGCGGACGGATTTTCCTTTGAGCCGCTGGTGGCCTTTGGCGCCAACGCGGCGGATCCTCATCACGGGCCGGACGGCACCGTCATAAAGTCGGGCGACTCAGTGCTCTTTGATGTGGGCTGCATCAAAGACGGGTATTGTTCCGACATGACCCGTACCTTTTATTTTCAGAAGGCCAGTGACGAGCACCGCCGCATTTATGAGATTGTCCGCAGCGCCAATGAAACCGCCATCTCAAAGATACGCCCGGGCATTCCACTGTGCGAGCTGGACGGGGCGGCCAGGGACCAGATTGCCGGGCAGGGATACGGGCCGTTCTTTACCCACAGGCTGGGACATTTCATCGGTCTGGGAGAGCATGAGTTCGGGGATGTGTCCTCTGTGAATACCCAGAAGGCGGAGCCGGGAATGATATTTTCCATTGAACCGGGAATCTATCTGCCAGGGGATACAGGTGTCCGCGTGGAGGATCTGGTTCTGGTGACAGAAGACGGATGTGAGGTGCTCAACCATTATTCCAAGGAATTTGAGATAATCGGTTAACCGGTAACCGGCTAACAGGAGGATAAATAGTAGGAGGATATATGAATCCAATCGCCACATTACATATGGCCAACGGCAGAAAAATTGTCATAGAGCTATTGCCGGAGTCAGCGCCCAATACAGTGAACAGCTTTATCTATGCAGCCTCCAGGGGATACCTGGACCACCATGCCATTGAGCGGATTGTGCCCGGAAACTGGGTGGACGTCAGCTACACGGCCTTTGGAAAGAAGGAATGCCGGTATCTGATACCCAATGAGTTTGAGCTGAACCCGGATGTGGAGCCCCTGGACTCCCATCCAGGAGCCATGTGCATGGGCGGCTACGGCGAGGCAGGGCTGGCTGGCTGCGAGTTTTTCTTTCCGCTGAGAGACTGTCCGGAACACAAGGGCATTTATCCTGTGTTCGGCCGTGTTCTGGAGGGAATGGACGAGATTTACAGGCTGGAAAAGGTGGAGACAGTGCCAGTGACGGATTTCCCCATAGAAGGCGTGGAGGTCAACCGTCCGGTGAGGCCGGAAATCATCGAACGGGTGGAGCTGGAACTTTACGGCGCGGTTTATCCGGAGCCGGTGAGGGTCCGGGAGCCGGAGCTTCCGGAATGCTGGAAGGATGAGGCGGCTCAGTGACAGGTTCCACATTTTCAAAAAAATATCTTGCAAGTCCCGAAGTTCTATGATATACTATATAAGCTGTCTGGATTGACGGCAGTTTTAGCGTTCGCGTGAGTCAGGACCTTACGGTGAGGGCGCGTTTAACTTAGTTATTGCTGATATCTGTGCGTTCTGGTGACGGCATACGGCCGGCTGCCTGCAGTGTACAGAGACAGATTGGCATACACAGGCCGCGGTCGGAAACCGCAAATAATATCAGAGAGGTGAAAATCATGAAAGAAGGAATCCATCCAAGCTATTACCAGGCAAAGGTTGTCTGCAACTGTGGTAATGAGTTCGTAACAGGTTCAACAAAGCAGGACATCCACGTTGAGGTTTGTTCCAAGTGCCATTCATTCTACACCGGACAGCAGAAGGCTGCTCAGGCTCGTGGACGTATTGATAAGTTCAATCGTAAATATGGCATGAATGCTAACTAATAAGCAAAGAGATGAGGGTTGAGCTTGGGAGCAGGCTCAGCCCTTTCTGAATTCATGGGAAATCATGGAAAGAGGGTTTCTTTTTCGTACAAGAGAAAGGTTAAAGGAATGAAATATTCAGGAATTGGTGGTCAGGCCGTAATCGAGGGCATTATGATGCAGAACGGCAATGACTACGCCATTGCGGTCCGCAAGCCGGACGGGGATATTGAGGTGAAAAAGGATACCTATTTGAGTATGACCAAGAAGCATAAAGTGTTAGGTCTTCCCTTTGTCAGAGGTATTTTCAGTTTTATAGATTCCATGGTAGTGGGCATGAGGGCCCTCACCTGGTCCTGCAGTTTTTTTGAGGACGATGAGGAGGCGGAGCCCGGTAAATTTGAGGCGTGGCTGGATAAGGTCTTTGGCGAGAAGCTGGAGAGCGCTCTCATGACAGTGGTTATGATATTTTCCTTTGTTATGGCAATTGGCATTTTCATGGTGCTTCCCCTGTTTATTGCCAATATATGCAGAGGCTTCATCCATTCCGACACGGTGATGGCCATACTGGAGGGCGTAATACGAATCGTCATCTTCATAGCCTATATCAAGCTGGTTTCCCGTATGGAGGATATCAAGCGGACCTTTATGTACCATGGTTCCGAGCACAAGTGCATCAACTGTATTGAGCACGGGCTGGAGCTTACCGTGGACAATGTGAGGGGGAGCTCCAAGGAACATAAACGGTGCGGAACCAGCTTCATTATGATTGTCATGGTCATCAGCATCCTGTTTTTCATGGTCATCCGGGTGGATACGGTCTGGCTGCGCGTGGTGAGCCGGATTGTGCTGATACCTGTTATCGCAGGCGTGTCCTATGAGTTCCTGCATTTCGCGGGGCGCCATGATTCCAGGCTGGTGAATGTGCTCAGCCATCCCGGCATGTGGATGCAGGGTCTGACTACCACGGAGCCGGATGACAGCATGATAGAGGTGGCCATCGCGGCCGTGGAGACAGTGTTTGACTGGCGGACTTACCTGGATGAGAATTTTCCGGGATGGCAGGAAGGCAGGCACCATGATGGCGGCAGCGGTAGTGATGAAGGAAATGGAAATGGCAATGACAGTGAAGGAGCAGTAAAACATGACCATGCAGCAGCTGTTGTGGCAGGGTGTCCAGGAACTGAATAAGGCCGGGGTGCCGGATCCGGAGCTGGATGCCAGATATTTGCTCCTGGAGGTGTTCCATCTGAACCTGGCGTCTTTTCTGGCCATGAAGGGCAGGGAGCTGGAGACGGATGAGGATACGGAGGGAAAATGCCGGGAATTTATGGGGCTCATAGATATCAGGGCCGGCCGGACCCCTCTCCAGCATCTGACCGGGACCCAGGAGTTTATGGGATTTGAGTTTTTTGTAAATGAACATGTGCTGATACCAAGGCAGGACACGGAAACATTGGTGGAGCTGGTCCTGGAGGAACAGAAGGACAGGGAAAAGCGCATACTGGACATGTGTACTGGTTCCGGGTGCATTGCCATCAGCCTGGCTCTGATGGGCAGATACCGCCATGTGGCGGCCCTGGATGTGTCGGCTGAGGCCCTTATGGTGGCAGGCAGAAACCGGGACAGGCTTTTAGGCGGATATGAGGGCAGGTTTGAATTGATTGAGGGCAATATGTTCTGTGGCCTGGAGGCAGGAAGGACCTTTGATGTCATTGTCTCCAACCCGCCTTATATCCCCAGCCAGGTCATAGAGGACCTTGATCCTGAGGTGAGGGACCATGAGCCCAGGATTGCCCTGGACGGAAGCGCGGACGGGCTGACATTTTACCGCGTACTGGCAGAGGAGGCGCGGGACCATCTGGCGGAGGGCGGACGTATCTATATGGAGATTGGATACGACCAGTCAGAGGCAGTGGAAGGATTGTTCCGGTCCGGGGGATACAGGGACGTGAGGACGTTTAAGGATTTGGCAGGACAGGACCGGGTGGTGAGAGCCGGGACGTGAGGTTCGGATTTGAGAGAACAGAGGGTAACAGGTTAATGTAGTGGTTGTAATTGGAATAATCGCAGGAGCAGGAGATAGATATGTTTGATAAGCTGGATGATATGTTGATTCATTATGAAGAACTGATGCTTATGCTGGGTGACCCGGATGTGACCCAGGATACTAAGCGTTTTACCAGGCTCATGAAGGAGCAGGTTGACCTGGCTCCTATTGTGGACGCCTATAAGCAGTATAAGCAGGCAAAGCAGGACGTGGAGGACAGCCTGGCCCTTCTGGAGGAAGAGAACGACGAGGAAATGCGTGAGATGGCCAAGGAAGAGCTGTCCGGCGCCAGGAAACGGATTGAGGATCTGGAGCATGAGCTTAAGATTCTCCTGCTTCCCAAAGACCCTAACGACGACAAGAACATCATTCTGGAAATCCGGGCAGGCGCAGGCGGCGACGAGGCGGCTTTGTTCGCGGCCGAGCTTTACCGCATGTATTCAAACTATGCGGACAGCCAGAGGTGGAAGGTGGAGATTGTCAGCCTCAATGAAAACGGCATCGGCGGTTTCAAGGAAGTTGTTGCTATGGTTACCGGTAAGGGCGCATACTCCAAGCTTAAATATGAGAGCGGCGTGCACCGCGTCCAGCGTGTGCCTGAGACAGAGTCCGGCGGCCGTATCCATACATCCACTGCCACGGTGGCCGTTATGCCTGAGGCAGAGGAAGTGGACGTGCAGATTGACATGAATGACTGCCGTATCGACGTTATGCGCGCATCGGGCAACGGCGGACAGTGCGTTAATACAACAGACTCCGCGGTTCGTCTGACCCATATCCCTACGGGAATCGTTATTTACAGCCAGACAGAGAAATCCCAGCTTCAGAACAAGGAAAAGGCATTCCGCCTGCTGCGTTCCAAGCTGTACGATATCGAGCTGGAAAAACGCCAGAGCTCAGAGGCAGAGGAGCGCCGCAGCCAGATTGGCACCGGCGACCGTTCTGAGAAGATACGTACTTACAACTTCCCCCAGGGCCGCGTGACAGACCACAGAATCAAGCTGACACTGTATAAGATTGATTCTATTATGAATGGGGATATTCAGGAGCTGCTGGATAACCTGATTGCAGCGGACCAGGCGGCGAAGCTGGCGAAGATGAACGAGATGTAAGTGAGATACGCTGCGTAATTGTGTGAGTTGAAAAAACAGAAGTTCAGATAAAAAATGGGGTGTCCGAGATTGGCTTTGGCGGCTGATGTCGGGCACTTTTTGCATGGAGAATTCTGGCGAGATTGCGGAGCAGGAAAGAGAAACTATCTGCGAAAACGTGTTGAGTCTGCCCGAAGGAAATAGTATACTTGTGATAGAGTGTGAAATGTGTCAGACTAGAAACACCTGTGATATTCTGGCAGAGAAAGGAGTGGCGCTATGAAAAGGATATCTGATTTTTTAAAAGGTTTATCTGTATTCGGTTTGGCATTTTCCATTTCCGCATCAGCTGTACCACTGCTCAGCCATCCGGTATTGGCGGCACAGGACAGGGACGGTTCCGGGAAGGATGATTTTCAGGAGAGAATCTATACCTTTGATGAGATACATGAAATGGCGGATTACAGCGGCTTTCGTGATCTGCCTGACGGCCAGGAATATGAGATTTTTTACAAGCGGTCAGAAGGGGATGGGTTTTCCACCAGGAATTCAGTCCACGGCGGCATTTGGTACCTTAATATGAAGGAGGGCTACCAGTTGTCCTATGAGTTTCTGATGGATGACGGCGAAAAGGAAGTGCGGGTGGACGGCGGAATATTTGAACCGCTTTACTATCAGATTGACGTGGAGAAACCATCTTCCCCCAGCGAAGCCTTCCAGTTCAGAAAGAACGACAGCCAGGGGACCAAGATAATGTATGATTTGCCTCAGAATTATTCGTGCAGGGGAAAGAACGGGAAAGAAATCGAGGTCCGGCGTATTATCAAGATTACGTCCCTGGAGACAGGTAATGAGGTCACCGCGAATGAAACCCCCGTGCACGTAAAGGCCCTGGGAGAGTCCTTATCTACGGATACGGTCACATATAAGGTTAGGAAGGGAGACTCTCTCTGGAACATTGCAAAAAGGCAGCTGGGAGATCCTCTGAAATGGGATACTATCTACCAGCTTAATTCTGACTCTGTGAAAAATCCAGACTTGATATACGAGGGACAGAAACTGGATATACCCAAAGGATGAGAGAAATTCTCGTTTGGGAAACACAACGTAAATCAAATTGGCAGGTTTGAACCAAAGGGATTCAACGAACAGGCTCCAACCAACAGCATCCAATCAATCGGATTCATCCAATTAGGCTCCAGATAATTAGACTCCAGCCAATTAGACCCCAGCAAATTAGACTCCATCCAATTATTACCCAGCCAGATACCAGATATATCATATCTAAGGTTCTGGCTGGGTCTTTTTTCCAGGCGCGAATGAGGCGGGAATGTATGGCAGGTACCATCTCCGCATTGTAGAATATTGTATCTGTCTGTGGTTTTAGTATAATGGTATAAATATATTATTTTTTTTGTAACGATTCCCGGGTTCGGGACACTAATTAACAGAAGGAGGAAATGCGTATATGGATTCCATGGAAGAGATTTATAAGAAACACGGAAAAATGATATATGGTTTTCTCTTAACCCGTACCCAGGATCCCGGCCTGGCAGAGGAACTGACCCAGGAGACGTTTTACCAGGCCGTGAAACATATCGGTAGGTATAAGGGGGAGTGCAGCATATCCACCTGGCTCTGCGCAATTGCAAAGAATCTGTGGCGTGATTATCTGCGAAGGCAGAAACACCATGTTCCCCTGGAAGAAGCAGACCAGGTATCAGTGGAATCCGCAGAGTCCCAGGCTCTCTGTTCATGGGACAATGTACAGATACTGAGGCTGATTCACGGCCTGGAGGACCCTATGCGGGAGGTTATGTACCTCAGGCTGGTGGGAAACCTTACCTTTGGGCAGATTGGAGAAATCATGGGGCGCAGCGAAAACTGGGCAAGAGTAACCTATTACCGCGGGAAAGAGAGAGTCGTTAAGGAGGCAGGAAAACTATGAACCACAGGATACCATGTGAAATTATTCAGGATTTAATGCCCATGTATGCGGACGGCCTGACGTCTGAAACAACGAACCGCGAAATCCGGGGCCATCTGAAGGAATGCGATACCTGCAGGGAAATGTATGAGCGGATGAAAGCAGATATGGAGGGGGAATCCCAAAGAGCAGGGAAGCCATTGGAAATTGATTATCTGAAGAAGGTGAGAAGGAGGAATGTAAGGAACGTGGTTCTGGGAGCCGCGGGGGTGTTCCTGGTTATGGGGGCTGTCCTTTTTATGAAGCTGTTTGTGATAGGATATCCTACGGAGTCCTATATGCTCACTTATACGGATGTCAATGGAGAACAGGTGAATGTGGGCGGAATCATGATTGATTCGGCTGCTGTTTACCGGGGATATAAGCTGGCCCAGGAGGATGGGGCGGAGAGACTGGTCATCTATTCCTGCCTGCCGTCATTCTGGAACAGAGGGGGAACGTTTAACCTGGAACTTGGACTTCCAGGCGGGGGAAAGGATTTGCATATTCAGGGCATTACAGTTAAGAGCAGCGGAACCGTGGTCAGCAGCCTGGCCAATGAACTGTACAAGGCCAGGAATCCATATATAGGCGATGCCTCGGCTGACGGAAGGCTTTCAGGCACATTGGGGATATCAAGGGAACTGGGAAGTTTTAAGAATGAGCTGCAGACCTCCGCAGAGCCCTACGGCTGGACGCTTAACTTTGAGGAGAGCACGCCTAATTCTGCCGTATTTGAGGAGCGAATGAAAGCCTATGCCTGTGTGCTGATTGCCCTGACCGATAACCTGGGGCAGGTCAGCTGGAACTATACTGTGGAGCTGGAACAGGGACCTGTCTTGCGGCATGGAACCATTACGGAGGAGGAGTGCGGGAAAATGGCCGGGGCCCCTGTGAAAACATTTGCAGACAGCCCTGAGGACATTGAACAGCTGATTGAACGGCTGGGAATCGGGCAGTGAGTGGGAAACGGCCGGGATTATGCCGGGAATATGCCGCCCAGATAAAATTTTCTGTCATGGCTCTGGCTATTGGGTGCGTGATTTGATACAATCAAATCATAAAGGGCCGGAGCGTACAGATTGCTAAACCCGAAATCACCAGAGTGCTGAAAGTGATAAAAAGATACCGTTAAGGGGGACACGTCATGCAGTCGCTTTCCTCATTTATGAATACCATCCGATTTAATTTTCTATATATTGATAAATATTCCTTTGGGCGGACCTGGACCTACCCGGAAAGCGCCATACCATACAATATGCTGCGCTACATTATTGACGGGAGCGCTGAGTTTGTGGTAGATGGGGAGACGGTCATTGTGAGAAAGGGGCAGGTGTCCTATATACCGGAGGGCTGCTGGCTGTCATGTAAGGCTCTGGAGGATACGTTTGCATTTTACAGCATCCGTTTCACCACATCCGTGTTCTATGAGGGAGCCAATTTTCTCAGGGAGTATTATAACTTTCCCCTGGTGATGGATGTGAGTGAGGGTATCGAGCCTTATTTCAGCGATATCTACAAGTGGGTGCGCACGGACAAAAAGTCGAAGTCGTTTCACGTAAGAGGATCCCTTGATACCCTGATTGCCAGTCTGATTGACATTCTGAACTCCGATGAGCCTGATGATGTGAAGGCGGAAATTAACGGGCTGGAGTACAACCTGGAGCAGATACGAAAGCGGGTGAAGAAATCCACGGTCCAGACCGATCCCAGGATACAGACGGTCATTGACTATATCATGTTAAATCCCACGGAGGAATATACCTCAGATAAATTAAGCGGCATGGCGGAAGTGGCCGAGACCACCTTCCGGCGTCTGTTTAAGGAGGCCACAGGAAAGACCGCCACGGAGTTTATACGCCAGGTACGCCTGACCACGGCGGCAAGACTGCTGCTGGTGTCCAATGATCCTGTGAACTGTATTGCCCACGATGTGGGATTCGAGGATGCCAACCATTTTACACGGGTATTCAAGCAGGCATTTGGAATGACGCCGGGCCGTTACAGGAAGATGTCACAGGAGTAGTTTTGAGGAGAGACGGTGACGGGGAGGCAAAGCAGTGGCACCAGAGCAATAGAGAGAGGAAGGATGACCGGATGGCACAGATTAAGGTATGGACAAAGCAGCATGAAAATGTTCTGAAGGAGCTGAATGAAACAGGCAGATACATTGCCAGGCGGGAGCATATCCGGAGTGACCTGCAGGAACACGCGGGACTGGTGCTGGAGGCATATGACTGGCTGGTAAGGCACAGCCCGGACGCGGCCAGGAAGCCTGCGGATGTGGAGTATCCGGTGTGGGTTTCTTTTACCAGCGAGGCGGTCATGCTTCCCAGTCTGGGTGCCGTCATACTGGAACTGACCCTGGACCCGGCTCGTATTACATCTGTCAATATTGAAAAATGGGGAAGTATCCTCAATTATTCCTATATTCCAAAGGATGAGGCGGACGCCAGACGCCATCTGGATATGATGGAGCAGTACGGAGTAAGCGACGCCAAGGCATACATGTCCCAGTTCTATCCGCATCTTAAGCGGGAAATTATCGCCAGCTGGGACCGGCTTTTTGATGACAGCGTGATTCTGGGCAATGATTCAAAATATGGAAATATATGGGAGATTAGAAAAGAATGGGTGACACAGGTGATAAGGTGATTTTATATGCGGCGCAGGCAGATGCGGTTTTAAAGGCCATAGAGAGGGACGGCCGCTGTTTTTCACGGGAGGAATATGTGCGCAGGAAATATGGGGAAAGCGGTCCCATTTTCCTGACTGTATACAATTGGTTTGTGAAGGAGGCTATGAAGCTGGTTCCCAGGCCTGAGGGAGCGGAGTTTCCCTACTGGTCCTTTATGAACCTGTACAGCCTGGACCAGTCGGCCGGAACCAGGACATTGACGCTCTGCGTTCCCAGGGACGAGGCTGTGTTTTTTGATATGTATGACTGGAATAAGATTCTGTGCCTGAAATATCTGGGGGAAGACGAGGCGGACGAGCAGGCCTTTCAGGCGTATTTAAAGCAGTGCGGTGTCAGGGAAATGGATGCGGTGCTCACCGGGTTTTATCCTGAGCTGAAACAGAAAATCATGGGCAGCTGGCCCAGGCTGTTTCGCCATCATGCGCAGATACGGGCCGGGGAGGAATCCGGGGCGAAAAGCGTCCAGGCGGCCCTGTGGCAGATAAAAAAAGAATGGATTGTGCCGGAATCATAGTACACTCAGAATTAGGAAGCTGGGGAAGGGGTGGGATAGTAGGAAACAAGGATAAGAAACAAGGATTAAGAAACAAGGATTAAGAAACAAGGACAGGGAGCATGGACAGGTATCCGGAATCAAGTTCCGGCACTGTCCTTGCTCTCTGTCCTTTTTTGTTTTCCAAAGATAAGCGGCTCTCCCAGGCAATGCCCCAGTTGATGCCCCAGCCAATGCCCCAGTTAATGCCCAAGTCAATGCCCCAGCCAATGCCTCAGGCAATGCCCCAGTCGATGCCCCAGCCAATGC
>JAJQEA010000428.1 GCA_021201905.1 Clostridia bacterium | reverse complement strand
GTCAAACACGGTTTTGGATATATCGAGGATTACAAGAAAAGCCTTTTTCCAAAGCTGGATGTGGCCGAGAACCTGACCATTGCCGGTCTGGAGTACTTTGCTCCCGGAATGGGGGTGCGGGAGAAGCTGGAACAGGCGGTTGCCTGTGATTATCTGGCGCTGCTGGATATACGGGAGGAGGATCTGAAACGGCCCATTGAGGCACTGAGCCACCGGTGCCAGCTGAACGTTGCCCTGTATAAGTGGATTATAGCCAAGGCAAGACTGATTGTCATAGATAATCTGTTTTCGGGCACGGACATATTGATGCGGAATTCGGTGAGGGAATTTCTGGAATTTGCAAAGGGCAGGGGCATCGGTATTGTATACTGTTCCCCCAATGAAAGGGAGCTGGCGTCTGTGTGCGACAGGCTCTATGAATTAGCGGAAGGGAAGGTTTCCGGCAGGTAGCGTGTGCCGGAAACCTTCCCTGTTTTGAGCCGGATATCTTCCTGATTCCTGTTCATATAATTAAGAGACATGTAATAAAAAGTTCATTGAAAAAGTAAACTTATTTATGTATGATGTATCATGTATTCTATTTTGGAGAAAGTTGGGAGGAATTCATAAATGAAGAAACCATTCATTAAAGGAGGTAAGGCCCTAACCCTGGCGGCGGCCCTGCTGTGCACTGCTTCATTTCTGGGAAGTTTCATGGCATTTGGGATCACGGCTCAGGCGGAACCCCAGGCGGAAACCCAGTCAGAAGCCCAGGCATTCACGCCGGGAGTGGCAGGTCAGATTACTTCCTGTAAGATTTCAGGAGATAAACAGAACGTTGAGATTGGATTTTCCAGCAGCGGGGATGTGACGGGAACAGACGGAAACATCTATGTCTTTGAGATGCAGCCCTACGAGGAGGAGCTGGGAAGCCGCAGCAATTTTATTGCTTCCTCGCCTGCCTTAAGCGCTGCCACGGTAAACGTGCCCCTGAACCTGGGCACACCTCAGGATAAGCTTTACAGCCGGTTTGTCCTGGCTGTATTTGACGGAACCAAGTTCATCAAGGTCAGCCAGCCCCACTACATAACCAATCCTGAGCTGATTGCCAAAAACCAGACGCCTTTTAATGACCCGCTGACTAAAAAGGGACTTGTGATTGAGATTGACATGCTCAGCGACGCCTTTGACCTGGGCGTGAAGCATGTGACCACCAATATCGCATTTTCCCAGATTATGGGAACTGGAATTGATTACCAGTATGACGGAAAGACGTACCATTTTAACAAAGGCGTGATGGACGCTTACGACAAGACCATCAGCGCGCTGTCCAACAAGGGAATGACGGTTACGGTTATCCTGCTCAATGACTGGAATCCCAATACGCCGGATTTGGTGTATCCGGGCACACAGAAGAATTCCAATGCATTTTACTACATGTTCAACGCGGAGACCGAAGCCGGATTTGACCAGACCAAGGCAATCGCGTCCTTCCTGGCCCAGCATTACAGCGGCGACAATCCCAATTACGGCAAGGTGTCAAACTGGATTATCGGCAACGAGATTAACAACCAGCAGTGGAATTACATGGGGTCCATGGACCTGACTAATTATGTGAAGGCATACCAGAAGGCATTCCGTGTCATTTACACAGCCATCAAGAGCACTAATGCCAGTGACCGGGTATATTTTTCACTGGACTATAACTGGATGAACGAGATTGACGGTAAGCTCAAGTACGGAGGCAAGGAGATTGTGGACAGCTTCAACTCCATAGCCAACACCCAGGGACAGATGGACTGGGGCCTGGCCTACCATCCGTATCCATGCCCTATGACAGAGCCGGAATTCTGGGATGATCCCCAGTCCACAGGACTGTTCACAAATGACTTTAACTCGCCGGTCATCAATTTTGCCAACCTGAACGTGCTGACGGATTACTTTGTACAGGATACCCTGAGGGCGCCCGCAGGCAATGTGCGCCACATCATCCTTACGGAGCAGGGCTTCACGTCCTACAGCCCTGCCAGGGGTAACATTCCGGAGATTCAGGCGGCGGCCTACGCTTACTCCTATTACCTGGTGGACAGCAACCCATATATTGACGCCTACACGGTCAGCCGCCAGGTGGATGCGCCGTCCGAGGCAAAGGACGGACTGAAGTTCGGCCTGTGGGAGTGCGACATGAACCAGCCCAACCTGATTGTGGCTACCAAGCGCAAGAAGATATGGCAGGTATTCCGGGATATTGACAAGAAGAACGCCACCCTGGAGGCCACTGAATTTGCAAAGCCAATTATCGGCATCAGCAAGTGGTCGGATGTGGTTCCCAACTTTAAGTGGAAGAACCTGGAGAAATAACAGTTGAGACCGGATTCGGTTGACAAACAAATTCCAGCGTGTAAAATATTTAGATATAAGCGCTTGCTGGCGGCGGCCTTTGGGGCCGCCGCTTTTTGGCGGGATACAATGTATGGATGAAAGGAATATCATATGGGCTTAATTGTACAGAAATTCGGAGGAACCTCTGTGGCTGACGCCGCCCGGCTGCGCCATGTGGCCGAAATCATCACGGATACATATAAGGCCGGCAACCAGGTGGTGGCGGTGCTGTCCGCCCAGGGGGATACCACCGACGAGCTGATTGAGAAGGCTAACGAGATCAACCCCCTTGCCTCCAACCGGGAGATGGATATGCTCTTGTCCACCGGGGAGCAGATGTCCGTGGCCCTCTGCGCCATGGCAATCGAGGCGCTGGGATACCCGGTCATTTCCCTGACCGGATGGCAGGCGGGTATGGTTACCAACACCGTGGCCAGGAATGCCAGAATCAAGAAGGTGGATACGGAGCGCATCGAGACTGAGCTGAACCAGAAGAAAATCGTGATTGTCATGGGATTCCAGGGAATCAACCGCTATGAGGACATCACCACCCTTGGCAGAGGCGGATCCGATACGTCCGCAGTTGCGCTGGCTGCCACCCTTCGGGCGGACCTGTGCCAGATATACACGGATGTGGACGGGGTGTACACGGCGGACCCCAGAATCGTGAAGGACGCAAGGAAGCTGGATGAGGTCACTTACAATGAGATGCTGGAGCTGGCTACCCTGGGGGCCCAGGTGCTCCACAACCGTTCCGTGGAGATGGCAAAGAAATATAATGTAAAGCTGGAGGTGCTCTCAAGCTTTACAGGGCATCCTGGTACAAAGGTGAAGGAGGTTGCAAAACGCATGGAGAAATCATATATCAGCAGTGTGGCTAAGAATGTTAATATCGCAAGGATTGCCCTGATTGGGGTGCCCAATGAGATTGGCACGTCCTTTAAGGTGTTCTCCCTGCTGGCCCAGAACCACATTAACGTGGATATCATATTACAGGGAATCAGCCATGAGGAGGGCAAGGACATCTGCTTTACCGTTGCCCAGTCCGACCTGGAGGCGGCTTCCGTGCTGCTAAAGGAGCATCAGGAGTCCATTGGCTTTGGCCGTCTGGAGACCAACAGCCATATTGCCAAGGTTTCCGTGGTGGGAGCGGGCATGATTAACCATCCCGGCGTGGCGGCCACCCTGTTTGAGGTGCTCTACGACGCCAATATCAATATCAACATGATATCCACCAGCGAGATTAAGATATCCGTACTGGTGGATGAAAAGGACGCGGAGAAGGCTGTGCAGGTCATTCATGACAAATTTTTTTCCATGGGTTAAGTGAATAATGGGTTTGTAACAAAAAAGAGTTGCGGCGGTTCACATATTTTGTGAAAGCCACAGCTCTTTTCGTATTTGCGAATCTTGTATTTCGTTAATATTTTCACCTTTTTAGTGGAAAAGAGCTTGCTATTTGACAAATTTATTATTATAATTGTATATGGTAATATTTCTGCTTTTTTTTGCGACGGGCCTGAGAATGGGTTTTCCGTTGCTTAGATATTGTTAAACTTATGAATGATGGAGGACTGGAAAATGAGTAATTCAGCACAAACTTCAGCAAGCAGCCGCATAGCAGCCCTGCTTGATGAGAACAGTTTTGTTGAAGTCGGAGCCTATATAACGGCCAGAAGCACTGACTTTAACATGACTGAGCAGGAGACCCCCGCTGACGGCGTGGTTACCGGCTACGGTACCATCGACGGATGCCTGGTGTATGTATACAGCCAGGATGCGTCTGTATTAGGTGGCTCCATGGGCGAAATGCATGCAAAGAAAATCTGCAACATCTATTCCATGGCAATGAAGATGGGAGCACCTGTAATCGGTTTGGTAGACTGTGCAGGTCTGCGTCTTCAGGAGGCGACCGATGCCCTGGACGGCTTCGGCAAGCTGTACTTAAGCCAGACCATGGCTTCCGGCGTGATTCCTCAGATAACAGCAATCTTTGGAACCTGCGGCGGCGGCATGGCAGTATCGGCCGGCATCACAGATTTCACCTTCATGGAAGAGAAGTCCGGCAAACTGTTTGTTAATTCACCTAACGCCATTGACGGCAATTATAAAGAGAAGTGTGATACCTCCAGCGCAGATTTCCAGAGCAGGGAATCCGGACTGGCTGATTTCACAGGAGACGAGGATTCCATTATCGCCCAGATTCGCGCCCTGGTTTCCATCCTTCCGGCTAACAATGAGGACGATATGTCATACGAGGAGTGTCAGGATGACTTAAACCGTATCTGCGATAATATCGAGGGATGCACCGGCGACACGGCCCTGGCTCTGACACTGATATCCGATAACAGCTTCTTCATGGAGGTTAAGAAGAATTATGAGCCTTCCATGGTGACCGGTTTCATCCGCCTGAACGGGACAACCATCGGATGTGTGGCTAACCGCACGGAGATCTATGAGAACGGTGAGAAGAAGGAAACATTTGAGCCTGTCCTGTCCGGCAAAGGCTGTGACAAGGCAACAGATTTTATCAATTTCTGCGACGCATTCAATATTCCCGTGCTTACGCTGGTGAATGTAAAGGGCTACAAGGCCAAGATGTGCAGCGAGAGAAGGATTGCAAAGGCAGCTGCACGCCTTACCTATGCCTACGCCAATGCCAGCGTTCCAAAGGTAACGGTAATTGTTAAGGAAGCATTCGGAAGCGCGTACCTGACCATGGGCAGCAAGTCCATTGGCGCTGATGTGGTATATGCATGGCCAAACGCTGTCATCGGCATGATGAATCCATCCGAGGCAGTCAAGATCATGTATGCAAAGGAAATCGCCGCATCCGGTGATGCCGCCGCGCTCATCAATGAAAAGACAGCAGAGTACACCACCCTTCAGTCCAGCGCTGTGGCAGCAGCGAAGAGAGGATATGTAGATGACATAATAAAGGCAGGGGAGACCCGTCAGAGGGTGATCGCAGCCTTTGAAATGCTGTTCACAAAGAGAGAGGACCGTCCGTCTAAGAAGCATGGCACGGTTTAAAGAGAGGTGACAGGTATATGAGACGATTAATGAAACGAGTGGCAGCAGCAGTTCTGATGGCCGCCTACCTGTTGAGCCTGTCAGCCTGCTCAGCAAAGCAGGATGAAGCTGTGACATCTTCCAGGATTACCACGGACGGAACTCCTGTTGATGATATGATGGCAGAGTATGTCAAGCTGACAGCCGTCCAGACACTGGGCGTCAGCACAGAAGGGCTGATTGCGCAGAAGGTCATGTCGGAAGCCCAGGGCAATGCTGTTATGGCAGGTATCTGTGACGAGCAGATTAATGCAAGGAAGGAACTGGGGGAAGTAAGGAGCATTGACATTGACGATGCAAGCGTGGTACAGATGGCAGACGGTACCTACACCGTTATGCTGCCAGTTACCTTTACCGAGGGTTCCATGCAGTATGTCATGAACCTGAATATGATTACCCAGCAGATTGTGGATGCGGAATTCACGGAACTTGCTTCCAATGAGGAAGAGGGCAAGACCATTGGACAGCTGATGGAGACGGCAACCGTATACGCGGTAATCGGTATCGGCACCGTGTTCGCGGTTCTTATATTCATCAGCCTGATCATTGTCTGCTTTAAGTTCATCCACAAGTGGGAGACAGGACAGAAGACCAAGGCAGAGCTGGCACCTGCAGCACCTGCGCCGGTTAAGGCGGCAGCACCCGCGCCCGCGCCTGCAGCAGGCGAAGACCTGATGGGCGACGCCGAGCTGGTGGCGGTGATTTCAGCAGCCATCGCAGCATATGAGGGAACTTCTTCTAACGGACTGGTGGTTCGTTCCATCCGCCGTGTACAGAGGTCGAAAGGCAGATAAGAGGACGGGAAACGTTCCATAACTATTTTCATTCAGGAGGAATTGAAATCATGAAGAATTATACAATCATAGTTAATGGTAAAGCATATGCAGTAACCGTAGAAGAAGGCGCTGTATCCGGCATTGCAGCAGCACCCGCAGCAGCTCCGGCCGCCCCTGTGGCAGCTCCGGCAGCACCCGCAGCAGCTCCGGCTCCGGCCGCAGCCCCGGCAGGCGCAGCAGGCTCTGTCAGCGTATCCGCACCTATGCCTGGCAAGGTAGTAGCTGTTAAGGCTGCCGTTGGACAGGCTGTAAAGAAGGGCGACGTAATCCTGGTTCTGGAAGCTATGAAGATGGAAAATGACATCGTGGCTCCTCAGGATGGAACCATTGCCAGCATTAATGCGTCCACCGGCGATTCCGTTGAATCTGGCGCGGTATTAGCTACTCTGAACTAACTATAGAGATGAGCCCATAGCAATGTGGGATTCATTATGGAGGGAACATTATGGATTTTGGCAATATAATTAACAACCTGCTGAATCAGATGGCCTTTTTCCATCTGGCGGCAGGCAACTATGTAATGATCGTAGTGGCCCTGGTGTTCTTATACCTTGCTATCAGAAAGGGATTTGAACCCCTGCTGCTGATTCCGATTGCATTCGGTATGCTGCTGGTCAATATTTATCCGGATATCATGTATTCTCCGGAGCAGACGTCCAACGGAACAGGCGGACTTCTGTGGTACTTCTTCCAGCTGGATGAGTGGAGCATTTTGCCCTCCCTTATCTTCCTGGGCATAGGAGCCATGACGGACTTTGGCCCCCTTATCGCAAACCCAATCAGCTTCCTCATGGGAGCTGCCGCACAGGTGGGTATCTACTCTGCTTATTTCTTTGCCATCCTGTTAGGATTCTCCGGCAAGGAATCAGCAGCCATCTCCATCATCGGCGGTGCGGACGGCCCTACCTCCCTGTTTCTGTGCAGTAAGCTGGGACAGACCCAGATCATGGGACCTATCGCGGTTGCGGCTTATTCCTACATGGCACTGGTGCCAATCATCCAGCCGCCGTTTATGAAGCTTCTGACAACTGAGAAAGAGCGTAAGATTAAGATGGAACAGCTTCGTCCTGTATCCAAGCTGGAGAAGATTCTGTTCCCCATCATCGTAACCATCGTGGTATGCCTTATCCTGCCGTCCACAGCACCTCTCGTGGGAATGCTGATGTTAGGCAACCTGTTCCATGAGAGCGGCGTTGTGAAGCAGCTGGCTGATACGGCAAGCAATGCCCTGATGTACATTGTGGTTATCCTGCTGGGTACTTCCGTAGGCGCCACTACCAGCGCAGATGCATTCTTAAATGTAACCACCATCAAGATTGTTGCCCTGGGCCTGACCGCATTTATCTTCGGCACCATCGGCGGTGTGCTTTTAGGCAAGCTCCTCTGCAAGATTACAGGAGGAAAGATCAATCCGCTTATCGGTTCTGCCGGTGTGTCCGCAGTTCCTATGGCGGCCCGTGTATCCCAGAAGGTGGGAGCAGAAGCAGACCCGACCAACTTCCTGCTGATGCACGCAATGGGACCAAACGTTGCAGGCGTTATCGGCACCGCAGTTGCGGCCGGTACCTTCATGGCAATATTTGGGGTATAATGGCATAATATATTGACAATGACAGCCGTTTCGCCTGGCCTGTGAAAGCACCGGACGGGCGCGGGCGGCATGTATCGCACAAGCGCCTTAAAGACGGCGCCAAATGCTCATAACGAGGAGGATTATAACTATGGCAGAGATAGAAAAGAGGCCAGTGAAGATTGTGGAAACCGTCCTTCGTGACGCCCACCAGTCTTTGCTCGCAACCAGAATGTCCACAGAGCAGATGCTGCCCATTATTGATAAGATGGACAAGGTAGGCTACCATGCAGTTGAGTGCTGGGGCGGAGCTACCTTTGATTCCTGCCTCCGTTTCCTGAAGGAAGATCCATGGGAGAGACTGAGGAAACTGAGAGACGGATTTAAGAACACCAAGCTGCAGATGCTGTTCCGCGGACAGAACATCCTGGGATATAACCACTATGCGGACGACGTAGTGGAGTACTTTGTACAGAAGTCCATTTCCAACGGTATTGATATCATCCGTATTTTTGACTGTCTGAACGACATCCGCAACCTGGAGACAGCTGTAAAGGCTACCAACAGGGAAAAAGGACATGCGCAGATTGCGCTGTGCTATACTCTGGGCGACGCCTATACCCTGGATTACTGGAAGGATATCGCCAAGAGGATTGAGGACATGGGCGCTGACTCCCTGTGTATCAAGGACATGGCTGGCCTGCTGACACCCTATGCGGCAGCAGAGCTGGTACAGGCGCTGAAGGAAGGAACAAGCCTTCCTATCGACCTGCACACCCACTACACATCAGGCGTTGCTTCCATGACCTACTTAAAGGCAGTAGAAGCAGGATGTGAAATCATTGACTGCGCCATGTCGCCTCTGGCTCTGGGAACCAGCCAGCCGGCCACTGAGGTTATGGTGGAGACCTTCCGGGGCACCCCATATGACACCGGCTATGACCAGACACTGCTGGCTGAGATTGCAGACCACTTTCAGCCAATCCGCGACGAGGCGCTTAAGAGCGGCCTTTTGAATCCCAAGGTACTGGGCGTCAACATCAAGACTCTTCAGTATCAGGTTCCCGGCGGTATGCTTTCCAACCTGGTAAAGCAGCTTAAGGATGCGGGACAGGAAGACAAGTACCGTGAGGTTCTGGAGGAGATTCCGAGAGTTCGTAAGGACTTTGGCGAGCCTCCGTTAGTTACCCCGTCATCCCAGATTGTGGGTACCCAGGCTGTTATGAACGTTATCATGGGCGAGCGTTATAAGATGGTTCCGAAGGAATCCAAGAAAATCATGCTTGGCGAGTTCGGACAGACCGTTAAGCCCTTTAATCCGGAAGTACAGAAAAAGATTATCGGCGACGAGACACCCATTACCTGCCGTCCAGCTGACCTGATTGCTCCCCAGCTTCCTCAGTTTGAGAAGGAATGCGCACAGTGGAAGCAGCAGGATGAGGATGTTCTCAGCTATGCGCTGTTCCCGGCAGTGGCCAAGGATTTCTTCGAGTACAGGACTGCCCAGCAGACCAAGGTGGACAGCAGCGCGGCCGATAAGGACAGCAAGGCTTATCCTGTTTAATTGCGAGGAATAACCGCAGTTGGGATGTAAGCAGAAGTTAAAAACGAAATTATAAATGAAACAAAAGAGGGCAGTCTCCGCATCAGTTGCAGATGTGGAGGCTGCCTTTTTGGTTTTGTCCTTTTTGGGATCTGTACTTTTTGTGTTTTGTCCTGTCCGTCTTTCTTATTGCCGTCCCCACTGCATAGCCCCGTTGGCGTCCAGCATACCGCCGCATAATACCTTGCCGTTCAGACTGTCCATCTTGCAGGCTGAGGCCAGGATTACATTTTTAATGTCCGTGAGGCTTAATTCCGGCCTGGAGGTATAGAGCATGGCGGCCACGCCGGTGACCATGGGGGCGGCCATGGACGTGCCGCTCATGAAGGCGTAGCCGTTGTCGGGCGCGATGCCCAGGATAAAGGTGCCTGGAGCAGCGATATCCACACTGGCGGCACCGAAATTGGAGCTTGCGTCCAGCGTTCCGTCAAACATCAGGTTGGCTACGGTTATAACATTGTCAAAGGGAAGGGAGGCGGGGTAAATGGGGGAGGCGTCTATGTTGTAGCCGATTGCGTTGTCATCCCCGTTGCCCGCGGCTACAATGAAGAGCATGCGGGAGTCGCGGATCGCCGCCTTGAATTCTTCCGTGCAGTTCTGGGGTCCAAAGCTTAAGTTGCATATCTGGGCCCCATTGGCCTCCGCATATTTGATGGCGGCAATCACATTTTCCGGGGAACCCTTCCCGTCCTCTCCTCCCAGGGCTTTGACAGGCATGATTTTTACATAATTGCTGTCTGCTATTCCCACGATACCGCCGTTGTCCCTGGAGGCCGCTATGGTGCCCGCCGCATGGGTGCCGTGGACGTCCTCCGGGCCTTCGTATACCTGATTGGTATTGCTGTAAAAGTTCCAGCCGTTTACATCGTCCACGAATCCGTTGCCGTCATTGTCAATGCCGTCTCCGGGAATCTCGTCCTCATTGACCCATATGGAGCCCTGCAAGTCCGGATGGGAGATGTCCACGCCTGTGTCTATGACCGCCACGGTCAGGGGGCGCTTTGGCTCTATCTGGGAATAGGCCTGCCATGCAGGCTGGATATTGATGTCGATGCCGGGAACGGCATCAATGGCGCTGGTCAGGATATTGGCAGGCTCCAGCGGGGGAAGGGCTATGGCGTCTACCTTTCCTCTTTTGTTCCTGTGCACATAGGCGAGGTCCAGGGAATCGATATCCAGTTCCTGGACTATTTTCTGCACCTGGCCATCATTTTTAAGGGCCCACTGGTATGAGGCCTTATCGTCCTTAATGGACAGGTTGTTGAGGCCGGGGCCTACAGCAAAGGCGGAGAATGAGTTGTCCGCCGCATTATAGGGGACGGCCCCGGATGCTGTGGCAAGTGCCAGGAAAAGCGCCGTGGCCGTAATCAGTTTTTTCATGACTATGCTCCTTTTTGATGTTTCATTATACCATTGTAATAGTATAACACATAAGATAGCATAAGACTTTGAAAATTTTATGAAAATCCTTCCGATTTTATTACAAATTATGGTAGCAGATCTGTATCCAGCCTCCATATATCCCTGTTATACTCCTCAATGGTCCGGTCGGAGGAGAAATAACCGGCCTTGCTGATGTTGATTAACATTTTTTTGGCCCAGGCAGTGCGGTTTTCGTAGTCGTTCAGGGCCTGTTCCTTGGTCCGGCAGTATTCCTTAAAGTCGGGGAAGGTCATGAACCAGTCCTTGTTCAGAAGCTCGTTGTACAGGCGCTCCAGGTGTTCCCTGGAACCGGCGGCCGTCATGGCGGGACTGATGATGGAATCAACGGCTTCCTTAAGGTCAGGGTCCGCCTCATAGTAGGAGCGGGAGCAGTAGCTGCCTTCTGCGTACCGCCGGATGACGGTTTCGCTGGATTCACCAAAGATATAGATGTTGTCGTCACCCACCAGCTCATGGATTTCCACATTGGCTCCGTCGTCCGTCCCCAGGGTCACGGCTCCGTTCAGCATGAATTTCATGTTACTGGTGCCGCTGGCTTCCTTGGAGGCCAGGGATATCTGTTCTGAGATATTGCAGGCAGGAATCAGCTTTTCAGCCAGGCTCACATTGTAGTTGTTTACCATGACCACGTTCAGCCAGGGCTTCACGTCCGGGTCGCTGTCAATGACCTGGCGCAGGCAGAGTATCATATGGATGATGTCCTTGGC
>JAJQEA010000290.1 GCA_021201905.1 Clostridia bacterium | reverse complement strand
GGCATTCCTCTCCATGGTCATGGTCGTGGTGGTGCTCATGGCATTCCTCTCCATGGTCATGGTCGTGGTGGTGCTCATGGCATTCCTCTCCATGATCATGGTCATGACGGCTCTCCCGCACCTCTGCCAGCAAATCATCCAGCATGGTATCCTTCTTCTCAATAATTTCCAGAAGCTGGCTTCCGCCAAGCTGGTCCAAAGGAGTGGTGATGATGACGGCATTGGCGTTCTTCTCCCGAATCATATCCACATCCTTCTGTATCTTAGAAGCATCGGTAATGTCCGTACGGCTCAGTACGATGGTTCCCGCATTCTCTATCTGGTTATTGAAGAACTCTCCAAAATTCTTCATATACATCTTGCATTTTGCCGCATCCACAATGGTAACAGCGCTGTTTAGCTCCACATCCATGTCAGCCGATACGTCAATGACTGCCTTCATCACATCTGACAGCTTGCCCACGCCGGATGGCTCGATGATGATGCGCTCCGGTTTGTACTGTGTCAGCACCTCAGCCAGGGATGTGCCGAAATCACCTACCAGGGAGCAGCAGATGCAGCCCGAATTCATCTCCCGGATTTCAATGCCTGAGTCCTTCAGAAAACCGCCGTCAATTCCAATCTCGCCAAATTCATTCTCAATCAAGACAACCTGTTCTCCGGCAATGGCCTCCTCCAGGAGCTTCTTAATGAACGTAGTCTTGCCCGCTCCCAGGAATCCGGAGATAATATCAATCTTTGTCATTTTATTCTTTCCCTCTTTCTCAATATCCGAAGCCCTGCCGCTGCCAAAAGGCAGGACAGGGCCCTGGTTTAAAAGCCTGTCAATTGAATATTGTGGCACATCCGAAGGATAAAGTCAAGACATATGGTCTCTTTCTCCTTTTCCTTTCTCCTTCTCCCGGGGAAAGTATCATAAAGTGACATGGTTCTGTATCACATGCCAGCCCTCAGGTTCTAATCCCTTAAGAAAAACAGGGGGCTTTCCTGGCCCTGACAGCCTGCTCAAATGCATAGGCCGCCCGAATCAGCAGCGGTTCAGTAAAGGGGCGCCCCACAAAGGTGATTCCAAAGGGCATGTTATCGTCCCCGTAACCCGCAGGCACGATGATGGACGGATAATCGGAAATAGGAGAAGAGTCTGTAATTCCGGGACAAACCAGCAAATCCAGTCTGTTTTCATCCATTATCCTGTCCAGTCCGTCCTGCCTGGAGAGCCGCAGGGCATTGATGCGGTCCAGAATATATTTTGCGTCCGTACACGTGCCGCTGGTATTATACTGCGCATCCTGAAGAATACTCATACCATATTTAAGCCCCTCTTTTGGGTGGTCTCCATAAAAATCAATCATATCCTTCAGAATTCTGCATCTGGTTGTGGTACAGGTAGCCAGATAGGCATTCAGGCACAGCTGGAATTCATACAACAATACAGAACTGTCGCAGCGCAGATGGGGCATTGATATTCCCTCTGCCAATATGGCTCCTTTGCCTGCCATTGCCTTAAAGGCGTTTTCCGCTATCTCCTTCTGGTCGGATGAAAACTCTTCAAAATATCCCCTGTTGATGCCCAGCCGCAATCCCTTAAGCCCTTCCGGATCCAGATACTCTGTATAATCCCCGGGAATATCCTCTTCCCTGCTCCATGTGGAGGAATCATGTTCATCCTCTCCCACCAGAAGGTTCAACAGGGCTGCCGCGTCTTCCACGGTCCGGGTCATGGGTCCGGCTATATCCTGGGCCGTACAGATAGGCACTATGCCATGCCGGCTGACCAGTCCCCTGGTGGGCTTGATGCCCACCGTGCTGTTTAAATGGGATGGCCATATGATGGAACCATCTGTTTCCGTTCCAATGGCTGCCGCACACAGATTGGCAGACACCGCCACTGCGGAACCGGAGCTGCTTCCCCATACATCTCCTTCCGGATTATAGGGGTTTATCACCTGTCCTCCGCGGGAACTATACCCGTTGCGCATGGTATAGGACATAAAATTCGCCAGCTCCGTCATATTGGTCTTTCCCATGATGACCGCCCCCGCATCCCGAAGCCTTGTGACAACGGAGGCATCATAAGGGGCAAAGTTATCCGCCAGCGCCAGGGAGCCGGCGCTGGTATGCATTTTATCCGCCGTATTGATGTTGTCCTTAACTAATATGGGAATCCCGTGAAGTGGGGAGCGGATTTTACCTTTTTTCCGCTCGCGGTCCATTGCTTCCGCAATATAAAGGGCATCGGGATTCAATTCCAGCACGCTGTTTAAGGATGGCCCTGATTTGTCAATTCTTGCGATTCTCTCCATATAACACAAAACCAATTCATGGGAAGTCACTTCTCCTGTCTCCATGCTTTTGCGTAATTGGGCAATGGTCTTTTCTTCCACTGAAAACATGACACACACCTGCCTTTCCGTTTCATTATCTGCTGAACGTTGTGTTTATTGTCCTGTTTCTGTCAGGTAGATTTGCAGAAATAGTTCCAATGCAGCCATAAGTCCTGTCTCATCTGCCTGAAAATGGCTGTGATGCAGCGGATATATTGCATCCTTTTCCTGATTGCGTACGCCTACCCGAAAAAAAGCACCTGGTATCCGCTCCAAATACCGCGCAAAATCTTCACCCACCATGGTCGGCCGTATTTCCCTGCAATGGTATTGTCCGGTTCGCTCTGCCGCTCTTTTCACAACAGCGGTTTCCCTCTCCCAATTACACAGGCATGGATACCCTCTCTCAAAACGGTAATTATACTGCGTCCCATACATACTGCAGGCTGCCTTTACGGCCCGTTCAATCTCATCCCGGATAAAATCCGCTGTTTCACGTTTATAAGTGCGTATCGTGCCTCCCAAAGATATCTTGGCCGGTATCACATTGTAGGACACGCCGCCGTGTATCTGGCAGGTGCTGATGACAGCGGATTCCAGGGGATCAATGAGACGTGAAACAATCTGATTGATATTTAATATGGCCGTGGCGGCCGTGGTCATGGTATCCTGTGCCTCATAGGGACAGCTTCCGTGGCCTCCGCCTCCCTTTATATCCACAAAGAAGCTGTCCGAAGCAGCCATATATGGCCCTTCAAGCACGCCTATCTCGCCTGCGGGAAGCTGTGTATCCACATGAGCTCCGTAAATCCGGTCCACACCATCCAGGCATCCGGCTTCTATCATGGAGCCAGCTCCCCCGGGGGGAATTTCTTCTGCAAATTGAAAGATAAATACCACGGTTCCCTTTACAAACTCGCGGTATTCCTGGAGCGTCTCTGCCAGCCCCAGCAGCGCAGCCATATGGAAGTCATGCCCGCAGGCGTGCATGACCCCCTCTCTCCTGGATGAAAATGGCAGATTTGTCTCCTCTCTGATTCCCAGGGCGTCCATATCTGCCCGGAACGCAATGCAGGGGCCAGGCTCTTCCCCTTTTATTCTCGCCACAATTCCCCAGGGGCCTCCCACTCCCGCTTCAAAGAGAATTCCTCTCCGCTCCAGAACCGCCTGTATGTATGCGCTGGTTTCCTTTTCCTGAAAGGAAAGCTCCGGATTTTCGTGAAAATGGCGGCGGTATTCCTGCATCCCGGAAAATTTCTGTTCTGCCCAGCCCCGGACCTGATTTCCTGTTACCATAATGTTTTATCCTTTATCTCCTTAAACAGCATTGACAACAGCAATATACATGTTAAGCCAAGGCCAATCAACACAATAATCATAATCGCCACAAATATTCCCTGAGGCATATACAAAACAGGTTCCATGAAACATCCCTTCCTTTCCGTTAACTATTTTCCGCCCTTTTCAATGGCAGCAGTCACCTGCTCGTTCAAATCTCTCCAGTGGAAATTCTTGTCCGGCGCAATCCTGGTACCCAGTGTTATGATGATCATTCCCAGCGTGGCAGATACCACCGGAGCCGCATAGGATGAAATCTTGAAATAGGCGATCAGGCCAAAGATCATACTGCAAATCATTGCTGCCAGCACAGCTGTCTTATTTGTCTTTTTATTAAAAATACCATATGCCACAGGCCAGATAGTGGACGCAACAGCAGACCCCGTCAGATACAGAACCTGGTACATACTGTTCCTCGGACTCCATACCAGTATCACGGCCAGCACCGCCAGGCCAACCATGGTATAACGCACATACTTTACCACCTTTTCATCCGGAGCGCCGGGATTCAAAAGGCTTTTATAAATATCCTGAACCAGGAGGTTGGCAGATGAAGTCAGAACAGAGCTGACCGTAGAAGCCAGGGCACTGTAAATAATGACAAGCACCATGACAGCGCCCACAGGTCCCAAAAGCTTGCTTACCACAATCGGAAATACCATGTTGACCTGAGGCACCACATACCCGTTGGCCACTGCAACAAAGGCCAGGGAGCCGGCAACCACAGGAACCGTGGTCCATATCAATCCGCTCAGAATAAAGGACTTGGCTGCCACCTTTTCGTTTGCCGCATAGATTCTCTGCCACCAGATATTGCTGTGGAATATTTCGCCGCAGGCAAACAGGAAATTGCTTCCCAGATACATGATGCCTGTCCCGGAAATCAGATTCATCAGCTCCGGCCTGTTGGCCATCACGCCTTCATACACCATGCTGGGACTGAATCTCAGAAACGCCAGAATTGCGGTAACAAACAGCACTCCCAGAATCAGCATGCTCAGTATGAAATCCGTGGATAGTATTGCCTTCAGTCCGCCGTTTATGGTATAAATGGTGCACACCACCATAATGATCAGCATGCCTATCCTGTATTCCAATCCGGACAGCGCCTGGAGAAGGATGCCGCCGGCCATTGCCTGTGTCATGAGGAACCCCAGGAAATACCAGGCTGAAACAATCAAAAAACAGCCCATACAGGTTTGCCGTACCGGCAGCGCATGAAATCCCCGCTGGTACAGCCATTTGGCATGATTTTCTTAATGCGCAGTGCCAAAGGAGCAAAAATACAAAGACTCAGCCCCGCTGTTGCATAGGCAAAGCAGGCAACGATACCAATTGTATATCCCTGCTCAGGAGCCGACATCGTGGTATTACCGGTAATCCACGCCGCAATCAGGGTTGCCGTGCTCAAAGCGAGACCCACATTTCTTCCCGCATACAGAAAATCATTGGAATTGCGGTTCATTCTTTTGGCCATGTAGAAACCAAACGACAGCAGTACAATGGAGATTGCCCCTACTACAATCAAAGCCATTGCCGGTGAAATAAAAGTATCCATATCCTAATTCCCTCCTCTCTCTTTCCGCTTCTATTCTCCTTCAAATGGGTCTTTATCCTTGAATTTGTGATAACCCCATAGGATGTAGGAAACGGTTGCAATTGCCGTAAACAGACCGGCTGCAAACACAATGACTGCGACTGAATAACTCATAGCACCTGTTCTCCTTTCATATTTGTATGGTTGCGGGCAAGCCAGGCCGTGTTATTTATAAAAAAGCAATAAATGATATAGCTATCCTTCATCGCTCCGTTGCCGACCTGTCTTTTCCTGATTTTAATGATATCATTTTTTTGGTCATTGGATATGTGCTTTCGGTCAATAATATTTGCCTTCTCTTGGTCGAAAGTACAATTTCTATTGACATTTTTCCACTGGGAGATATAAAATCAAGATAAACGGTGAGACGAAAGGAGAAAACACTTGCTTGAACGTTTAAATGCGCTGTTAAATGCAGCCCAGACCATCTGTTCCAGCCTGGACATTGAGGAGATACTGGAAAGCCTGGCCCTGGAAATCCGCAATATCATGGAGCAGACAGATGCCATCCTTATTTTTTCTTACGATGAAGAGACCGATAAACTGGTGCCCTGCCACACATATGGGCTCAGCAGCCAGGAAGCCGGCCAGATAAGGATTTCCCCCGGCGAAACCATCGCCGGTACTGTATTTGAAACAAGGAAAAGCATTCTTCTCCCCACCCGTCAGGCTGTGCGGCAGGCCATGAGAACCATGTCCTCCCACAACCTGAAGGCATATCAGGGCTCACTGGGGGCTCCCATCTATCCGGAAAGCGCCATCTGCGTTCCCCTGCTCTACCGAAACGACTGTCTGGGCGTCATTACCATTGACCGGTTTATTCCGGACACACCTTATACAGTGGCGGATGCGCAGGTTTTTGAATCCATTGCCAACCTGGCTTCAACTGCCATTGCCAATTCCCGTATGTACCAGCAGGCCCATGAAAACTGGAAAATATTATCCGACTTAAACGAGCAGCTGAGAATCGCCCATGAGCAGCTGGGCCATTCCATTGCCATAAACAAAGCGTTGGCCGTTACCTCCCTGCGGGGCCAGGGTTTAAAGACCATCTGTTGTAAATTATCGGAAATGCTTCATTCCCATACCGTCATACTCAGCGACAGCCTGGAGCTTCTGGCCTGTAACGATGCCTTTATGGAACAGGCCCAGGCTTTTTCTGCCAGCCTGGCGGGCCAGCTTACGCCCCTTCCTCCGGATGCATCCGCAGGTCCCTATACATGTTCTGTCTGTGATCTTGTCTCCTACATTGTGCCAATCAGCGATGGAACTATTTTCTCCGGCTATGCAGTATTTGCCGATTATCCGGAAGAGAATTTCAGCTTAATTGAAAGTGTCAGCTCAATGGCCTGCCTGCTCCTGGCCATTGAGCTCATGAGCCGGGAACGGGAGCATCAGCTAAAGGAAGAATTCATAGGCGAATCCCTCAACGCGCTGCTGAAGGGCAATCTGGACACGCGTCTGCTGAGGCGGCTCCAGACAATTTCCCCCTGCATTGGCCAGGGCAAAAGCCTTCTGGTATTGATGGACACCACCCTGTCCAGCCGCATGGAACTGCCGGATTCCCAGGACTTGCTGTCCTTTAGGCGGCTCCAGAAAAAACTGCTTCACCAAATATCCTTTCATGTTCCAAGACCCATTTACACAAAAAAGGATACCAGTATTATCGTACTTTATACCTTCCCCAGCCACTGGAAGGATGAAAAAATATATAACCACATCCAGGAGCTGTATACCGATCTCCAAAAGGGCCTGACCGCCCTTCCTGCCCCCCTGCGCATCAGCTGCGGACGCGTGGTGGACTCCTTCACAGACCTTCCCCAGTCCCTGACCGACGCCCGCCTGGGAATACAGTATCTCCAGACGCTGACCAATTCCCCTCCCATTGTTTTTTATCCGCAATTAGGTATCCGCAAGCTGCTGTTCCGCCATGACAATCATGATTTGGAACACTTTTATCTGGATGTGCTGGGTCCTGTCATTCTGTACGACAGAAAACACAATACAGAACTCCTCCCCACCATCCAGGCCTTTAAGCAGTGTCACCATTCCCTGCTGCAGACAGCATCCGCGCTGAATATACATAAAAACACCCTGACCTACCGCATACGAAAGGTCAGGGATTTATTAAAGCTGGAGCATGAATTTGGCCAGCAATGGTCGGATGTGGAACTGGCCCTGGATATCCGGGACTATCTGGACGAGACAGAGATATGGGGTAATTGAAAAGCCGTTTTATACATTCTTGGTGAGATGCTTCACGATTTTCTCCGCATCCTCCTGTTTTCCAATCACCATCAGGTGGGTATCACCTGCTATGACATGGTCTGCGCCGGGCATGAACCTCATGTGTCCGTCCGGGTTCTTCACCGCAATGACCGATATACCGTACAGCCGGCGGATATCGGAATCCTTTATGCTTTTTCCCACCCACTGGGGCAGGGGCTTGATTTCATAGATGGAAATGCCGTCTGCCAGCTCCGTATAGTCAAACACATTGTTGGCGCTGTAATGCACCGCCGCCTTCTCGGCCACGTCCCGGTCCGGGTAGACCACCTCGTCCGCCCCGTTCTTTAGCAGCAGCCTGGCATGGATATTGCGGTTGGCCTTGCTGACAACGTACTTTGCCCCTATCTCCTTGATCAGGCTGGTAACTTCCAGACTGTTCTGGAAATTATTCCCAATGCAGACAAAGCAGATATCGAAGTTGCCGATTCCCAGGCTCTTAAGCACCGCCTCATTGGTGCAGTCTCCAATCTTGGCGCTGACCACATAGGGCAGGACAGGCTCCAGCTTTTCCTCCGATATGTCCACTGCCATGATTTGGTTGTCATGCTTGGCCAGGTTCTCACACAGATGCTGTCCAAACCTTCCGATTCCGATAACAAGTATTGATTTCATCTCTCATACCCCTCTCTATCCTATGGTAATCCGCTCTGCCGGCAGCTGCACATGGGGCTTGCGGTTGGACCTGGTAAATGCCAGGGCAAAGGACAAGCTTCCGATTCATCCGCAGTACATAAGCAGTATAATAACAATCCGTGAAAATGAATTCAGGCTTCTGGTAACTCCCGTGCTCATTCCGGAGGTGCCTATGGCTGAACACGTCTCAAAGAACACATCCGACATGGGCAGGTTCTGGGACACCATAATGGCTATGGTGGCTGCCAGCATCAGGCCCAGGTTGATGGTAAGGATACAGGCTGACTGCCTGATGGACTCGTCCTCCAGCCTTCTCCCGAATATCTCCACCCCGTATGTCTGGCGGATATTGGAGTGGACGTAAAGCAGAAGCACCGCCAGGGTGCTGGTCTTAATACCGCCGGCCGTGGAGCCGGGGCTTCCTCCGATGAACATGAGGATGGCCGACAGGAACTTGCTGCCGTCTGACAGGGCGGCCGTATCCACATTGTTGAATCCCGCTGTCCTGGGAGTGACCGCGCTGAAGAAACAGGCCAGGAATGTCTCGGAACCATTCATACCCACCAGGATATTGCCCCGCTCCATCAGGTAAAAGAGTATGGTGCTGGTGGTTAGAAGGACTGCCGTGGTAACCAGCACGATTTTGGTGTGAAGCATATAGTGGCGGAAATCCAGTTTCTTCCTGGACAAATCATCCCAGACAATGAATCCGATACCGCCTGTGATAATCAGTACGGATATGGTACCTATAACCACCCAGTCCCCCTCGTAGCTGCAAAGGGAATTATACTGGCTGGTTTGTCCCATCAGGTCAAAGCCCGCGTTGCAAAAAGCTGAGACAGAATGAAATATTCCATACCAGATACCGCGGAGCAGACCGTACTCTGGTATAAACCGGCAGGACAGTATGAGGGCGCCTGCCCCCTCAAATATTGCTGTGCCCATGATGATTTTCTTGGCCAGCTTCACCATGCCGCCAATCTGCAGGGTGTTGACGCTTTCCTGCATGAGCCCCCGCTCCTTAAGCCCGATTTTCCTTCTCAGCACAATGGACAGGAAAATGCCGATGCTGATAAAGCCCAGACCGCCCAGCTGGATCAGCACCAGCAGCACCATCTGGCCGAACAGGCTCCACTGGGTCCAGGTATCCGCCACCACCAGTCCCGTCACGCAGGAGGCGCTGGTGGCCGTAAACAGGCAGTTGAGGAAAGGCTGGCTCTGGCCATCCCTGCTGGCAACGGGAAGCATCAGAAGCAGGGTTCCCGTCATGATGATCAGGAAAAATCCATAGGCAATGAACTGGGTCTGTGATATATGTTTTTTTAAACGGTAATGTTTTGGTTTTTTTCCAAACAGCTTCTCATTCATGGTCCCCTCATTTTAAATCCTACAAGTTATTTTTATGGCGAATCGCTCCGCATAAAGAGCATTTTAGCACTTTGGCCCCGGACTGTCTACCGCAAAGCAGGAAATATCCGGCCTGTAAAGCACCCGGTCTGTAAAACACCCGGCCTGTAAAGCAGCCGCCCCGGCATCAGCCTCTCAGGCGGCCCAGTGACTGCCACGCCATAAACAGCAGGAAGGCGCACAGGTTCACCACCACCACGCTGGCCCCGGCCGGTATGGAAAACTGGTAGGATGCCACCATGCCCGCGAAAAAAGCAGGCCAGGGACAGGATACCCGAGGACACCATGACGCCTCCGAAGCTTTTGAATACCCGTATGGAGGAAAGGCAGGGAAATATCACAAGGCTGGAGATAAGCATGGCCCCCATCATCCGCATTCCCAGCACAATGGTCACTGCCGTGAGAACGGCTATGATGACGTTGTAGCGGCCCACATTGACCCCTGTTGCCTTGGCAAAATTTTCGTCAAAGGTCACCGCAAATATGCGGTTGTAGCATATCACAAACAACCCCAGCACCACCACGGACAGCACCACGCTGAGCCATACATCCTCCCGGCTCATGGCCAGGATGCTTCCGAACATATAGCTGCTCACATCCGTGGTCATGCCCGTTGTCAGGGAGGTGACAATAATGCCTAACGCCAGGGCGCTGGCTGATATAAGGGCAATGGCCGCATCGCTTTTAATCCGGCTGTTCTCCATAATCCGGAGCAGGAAAAAAGCGGCCAGCACCACCACGGGAATGGATATCCTGAGAGGGGACCAGCCCATGGCCAGGGCAATGGAAAGGGCTCCAAAGGATACATGGGACAATCCGTCCCCAATCATGCTGTACCGCCTGAGCACCAGGCTCACACCCAGCAGGGAGGCGCACAGGGATACCATCATGCCGCCCGCAAGAGCCCTCACCAGAAACGGATAGGAAAGCATTTCACGTATCAGATTCATGATTTTTCCTCCTTGTGCACATGCAGCTTCACCGCGTGGCATCCGGCCGTGGGCTTGCATCTGCCCTGCTCCTTCTCATGGAAGAAGTGGCCGGCTGCCTGGCTGTTCATATAGTCATGGGCTGGTCCGTAAAACAGGACCCGCTTTTGCAGGTGAAGTATTTTATTGGCCTCCTCCACCGCGTTTCTCAGGTCATGGGATACCATGAGGATGGCCACCTTGTCCTCCTGGTTCAGCCTCCGGATCATGGCGTAAAACTCCTGGATAGCCGTGGGATCCAGCCCTGTGATGGGCTCGTCCAGTATTAACAGGGAGCTGGTGGCGCACAGGGCCCTGGCTATGAGCACCCGCTGCTGCTGCCCGCCGGACAGCTCCCTGTAGCACTGCTTTCTGAGGGGCGTAATACCCAGCTTCTCCATGTTCCTGTCCGCAATCTCTTTTTCCTTCCTGGAGTAAAACGGAAGCATTCCCCTGCGGTTTAAGCAGCCGCTTAAGACCACCTCTGAGACCGTGGCGGGAAAATCCCTCTGGGCGGCGGTCTGCTGGGGCAGATAGCTGATACCGGTCCGCTTTAGCTCCTCCGCCGTTACAAGCTTCCCGCCGGTAGGCTTTATTAAGCCTAAAAGCCCCTTCATCAGAGTGCTCTTGCCGGAGCCGTTCTCGCCCACGATACACAGATAATCCCCCGGGTCCACTTCCATATTTACATCGACTACAGCATCCTGGTTATCATATCCGAAATCCACATGCTGGCATTGAATTAATGGTGACATATTTTACCTCTTTTACAATTGGTTATTCCAGCCCGGATTATCCCGGCTCAGGTTATTCCAGCCCATACCGAAGGTTCTCCACATTCTGTCTCATGAGCTGGAGATAGGTGACGCCCTCGTCGAACTGCTTCCTGGTCACGTTGTGGCAGGAATGGAGCAGAAGGGGCACTGCCCCTGTTTCCTCCTGAATGATTTCCGCCGTCCTGTGGCTGGAAAGCTCCAGGTAATAGACGGACGGAATCAGGTCCTCCTTTACATTGTCTATCAGATAGGCAATGGTCCTGGCTCTGGGCTCCGTGTACCC
>JAJQEA010000419.1 GCA_021201905.1 Clostridia bacterium | reverse complement strand
CAATCATTGAAACAGCCCCTTTGAGCCGGGCCTGGTATACAGTAAAATTTATCCACCACTCATCTCTCTGGTTGATATCAATGAGAACCAGCTTTCCGGCCACATCCACCTGGCTGTAATCTGCCGCCGTCCCCTTTCCCAGGTATACCAGGCTGAATTCCCGGAATCCGCCGGTATGAAAGTCGGTCTGGTAAGCTCCCAATTGAAACTCATTCTCCCTGCCCCGGCTGTCCGTAAAAAGCATGACCGCCTTCTTAAACTCCCAGCTGTCCACGGATATTCTGTCCTTATGTACGTCCGCAAGCCCCAAGGACTCCATTTCCCGGACCAGCATCCCGCCTGTCTCAAGCTCCGCCCTTGACCCGGCGGTTCTGTATCCCAGCACCGGATTGGTACGGTACTGTTCCATCCGTTTGGCCAGGCCATAGGAATATCCTGTGTCTGTCTCCCCGCAGATTTTCTTTCTCCACTCTTCCTCGTTCATGACACATCACCTCAAAAACAGCTGCAGGAGTACATTCCTATACTCCTGCAGCAGACTATCTTCCATATTCAGCTGTGTTACTGGTTAATTTTTGCACCGTCATCCCCTACCCAGTAGGAATCAGGCGTCAGGCAGTTGGTCAGCATCTCGCCGTTGTCGGAGCAGTAGTACTCCTTACCGTCCCACTGTACCCAGCCAGTGGCCATGTAGCCCTGTGCGTCAAAGAAATACCACTTATCGCCTATCTGCTGCCAGCTGTTGGCCGGATATGTGCCGTCCGCGTTGCGGTACCACCATCTGCCGTTCTCCGGGGTCTGTACCCATTCTCCGCTTCCTCCCGTGGGATTCTCCCGGAACTGGGCCGCCTTTTCCTCCGGTATGTAAGTGCTGGCAGATTCCGCCCAGTCGCCTTTTTCCTTGGCGTCGAATTTGCTTACGGGCCTCACCCGGACCGTGTAGGCCGTATCGCCCTTCTGTAAGCGCTCCCGGCAGCTGCATGTATTGGTGCTCACTGTCATGACAGCGTCCACTGCCTTGTCATCCCTGTACACACGCACCTCATAGCTGCCCGCCGCCGGTATGGCGTCCCAGGTGGCAACGCCGTCCTCTGTGAGGACCACGTTAGTCGCCGCATGAAGGGAGGTGTTCAGGGCCTGGAGCTCCACTTCCATCAGCAGGGTGGTGCTGGAATCCTCCCGCTTGGAACTCTTGAACTCAGCTCCGCCTTTTATGGTCACCTTATCCTTTGGAAGAGACTGGAAATAATAATCGTCGTTGGCTGTGAGGGTTATCTGGATTCTGGGTACGGTGTCCTCCCGCCATTCCACATCGTCATTCAGGATTTCATAGCCGTCCACAGAGTACTTGTTACTGCTGGTATCAATCTCTATGAGCTCGTCTCCGAAATCCGTATCCGGCTTTATCTCTGCTTTTATGGTCAGGTTAATGGACTTAATGGGTTTGCGGCTGGCGCCGTATGCGGGAAACACCATCAGGGCAGCCAGTACGCCTGCCGCAGCCATCATTAATCTTCGCTTCATGTGCAGCATAGTATGATTCCTCCTTTTTCCGTTCCTGGTATAACCCTACTTTATCCAGTTTTGCCAGCCGTGTCAATATACATTTCCTTAAGATTCCCTGGCTTAAAATTCTCCAGCTTAGGATTCCCCGGAGGCCTGTGAATTCCTGCCCCTCATTTTACCTGCCAGGACCTGATACTGCCGCTGCATCTCATGGTATTTATCCAGAATGGGCCGGGAGCGCTTCTGCACAGCCCCCATGATGGTATCATAATTCTCCACAAACATGGACACAATCACCGAGTCTATCAGCCCCTTTTCCGCCATGTCCCCCAGAATGGACACGGTCTTTTCCTTTGAAAACGCATCCTTGTAGCTCCTGGTTCCCGTCAGGGCGCTTATGATATCAGCCACCGCCACAATCCTCTGGGGCATATCCAGGGATTCAGCGTTTAATCCCCTGGGATAACCGGAGCCATCCAGCTTTTCGTGATGGCGCAGGGCGATATCCCTTACCCTGGCAGACACGTTTGTTCCCAGAATGTTTTCCGTCAAGTCCACGTGGGTCCTCATAACCCTCATGGCCTGAGGGCTTAATTTCCCCGGATATTCCAGTATCTCCACAGGAATTCCTATTTTCCCCAAATCATGGAGCATGGCCCCGCAGATCACGTCCCTGACATCGTCGCCATTGTCCAGCATACGGACTGCCAGTTCCTCGCTGATAACAGTGGTGGTGATGGTGTGGGTCACGGTGTGGGAGCTTCTGAAGTCAATGACATAGGTCAGCATACGCAGAAGCGCCTTCCGCTCATCCTCCGTAAAGGGCACCTCTTCCATGGTACTGTCAAATTGCGCGGACACCTCCTGCGGCAGGCAGTAATCATGGCCCTGGACAGCCAGCCAGTCCAGGACTTCCGGTCCCAGACGCCTGAAAAGTCCTGACACCCTGGGACTGTAGGACAGCCCTTCCTGCCTTCTCAAAAATTCTACGAACCTCTGGTACCCGTCTGTATAATCCGATGAGCCAAAATAAATATCCGCCCGGTCAGCCAGATTGAGGATTTGGGCTGCCTCTCTGATTCTCTCCGGCACATCCGCCATCTTTCTCAGCCGGTTCCAGGGCATATGATGATACAGGATAACTAAATCCCAATCCTCAAACGGCGTAAAATAGTGGAAAAACAGATATCCGTAGATGGAATGGTTCCACACCTCCTTTGTCTCAAATTCCACCATCCGGTCGATTTCCTCGGTCTTGTAAGCGCCTATGTCATGGAGGGCGGCCAGAATCAGCAGGTTTCTCATTTCCGACGGCGTGTAGGAGCCATCCTCCTTTAACATCTGGAACACTAGAAAGGACACACGGGCTCCGTGTCCGATCAGCCTTGGGTCAACCAGATTAAAGGCGTTTCTAGCAATATTAATGATATCTTTGTTGCCCACAGGCAGGGAATATTCCAGCATAACCGCTCCTTTTCACTCACTCCGTCTTATACTCTGCCTCCTATTTTCACACAAAGCCCGCTATAAATCAAGTCCAATCTGACCGCTTCAAGTTCCAAATCAAACAGCTTCGGGTTCCTCCTTAAATTTCCCCCTTTTTCAGGAAGTCCCCTCCCCTTACTCCCACTTAAAACAGCGCAGCGCAATCCCGCCGCAGACCGCAAAGCAGGCAGCCATGTACAGACAGGATTTCCATACATCCTCCGCCGGCAGCCCCAGGGAAACCGCCTTGAGCAGTTTGATTCCCTGGGTCAGAGGCAGAATATCTGCAATCCTCTGCAGGGCAGGAGGCATGGTCTCATACGGAAGGGTGGTGCCTGACAGGGCCATCATGGGGAAATACAGTATGCTGGCCCATATACCAGCTGTCTTGGCATCCGGCGCAACGCCTCCTATCATCATGCCTATGCTGAATATGGCCATCATGACAAACAGGAATACAGCCAGATACGCTGTTGCCGCCCCCGGAAAGCGCGCCCCAAAAAACAGGACCGCGGCCAAATAGACCAGAACCAGGGCTACCAGGGAATAGACGGTATAGACCGCTGTCTGGACCGCCAAAAGGAGAACCGGACTGGCCGGGGTTACCTGGTACCGCTTCAGTATCTTCTTCTGCCTGTATTCTGAAATTACCAGGGGAAGTCCCATAACGCCGCCCGCGCAGACCGCTATGGCAGTAACCGCCCCAAAGGATTGTTCCAGGAACGTATATCCGGCCCCGGGATAGGCAGGCCTGCCGCCGTAAATAGCTCCCAGGAGGACAATCACCACCAGGGGCATGCAGATGGCAAAGATAACCATATCCATGCCTCTGACGGATAACTTAAGTTCTGTTTTCAGTATGGTATAAAACCATTTCATTTGTTTTCTTCCTCCTGTGTCCACCACAAATACGCATCCTCCAGGTTACTGTAAGGGCTGTTATCCACTGCCTCCTTTACGGTTCCCTCAAAGACAAATGTCCCGTCCCTCAGGATGCCGATTCGGTCGCACAGCATTTCCACCTCATCCATGAAATGGGATACAAGACATATGGAAAGCCCCTGGCTTTTCATTTCTAAAAGGCATTTCCAGACTTCCCTGCGGGATTTTGTATCCAGTCCCGTTGTCAGTTCATCTAAAAACACCACCTTGGGTTTTGGTATAAGCGCCAGTATAATAAAAAGCCTCTGCTTCTGCCCGCCGGACAGCTGGCTGATCATGGAATCCGCCTTATCCTCCAGCTTAAACTGCCGCAGTAAATCCCGGTAATCCGCTGTTTTCTCATACAGACAGGCTGTCTCCTGGCAGAGCTCCGCCACCTTGATGCGGTCCGGATAATTTGCCTCCTGAAACTGCACTCCCACCTGTTCAAACAGCTGTCTGCGCTCCTTTACCGGGTCCAGTCCCAGTATCCGCACATCTCCCGAATCAGCCCTCCTGGTCCCCAGCATACATTCCACCGCCGTACTCTTTCCCGCGCCGTTGGCTCCCAAAAGTCCATATATCTGGCCCGGTCCAATCCTGAGGTTCAGGTTCTCAATCACCTTTTTCCCGGAATAGGACTTGCTCAGTCCGGTGACCAACACCGGGGCTTCCCAGGCTCCTTCTTTCTCGGATTTTACGGATTTCGCGCATTTTATAGGTCTTGCGCATTTTATGGATTTCGCACATCTTACGGCTTTCCTGCCTTTCCATCGTTCTACACCACATGTCATCTTCCTGCCTCCTTGTTCATTGTGCATCAGGACCTTTCACAGCGTTCTTTCATAACGGTCTTTCACAACGGTCCTTCACATCTGTTCCCGGCGGCACATCTCCATCAGCTTTCCAATCTGCGATGCCACATACCCGGCATTCTCCTTTGCTTCAGCCAGGGAGGTGAGAAGCTTATCGCAGGCAGTGATGATATCGTCATCCTCTCCGGGGCTGTCTATGATTCTCCGGATATCGGCGGACGGATCCCTGGACAAGGCATTTAGCATCCGCAGAATGGACGAAAGGGAATAGTTGGCACACCGGAGGGAGCGTATGACGGCCAGGCGCTGTATATCCTCTCCTGTGTAGACCCGATAGCCGTTGGCCATCCTCCTGACGGAAAACAGGCCGTTTAACTCCCAGTTTCTGAGCGTACCAATGGTAATGCCAAGGATACCGGCCGCCTCCTTTCTTGTATACACTTCCTGGCCCCAGCTGTCCTGGGGACGCGGTTCTTCTATGCCGGCCAGCAGCTTCCTGCATATGCGGACAGCCTCCTCTGCATGTTTCATTTCCCGTTCCAGCTGGTCACTGTAGCTTTCTGTCAGCTTCAATGCCGTCTCATAATCCCCTGACGCAGAAGTCTTAATGATGGCGACCGCCTGTTTTCGCAGCCCGTTTTGCAGGACCTCCACCCGCAGGGCCGCCCTTGCCAGCTTGAACTGTTCCACATGAAGCTCCGTAAAAATCCGGTAATTGCCGGCTGTCCTCTCTGCTTTTGGAATCAGGCCGTACCTTTCATACAGACGCACGGTGTTCACATGAATACCGAACATCCCTGCCAGGTCCGCTGTCCTGTATGTGTTCATAGAGATGCACCTCCTGTTCTTTTATACCACAGCTTTCAACTCTGATGTTATAGTGTAGGGTTCCCTCTAAGCCCCGTTCCCATGGGGTACTCTGGAGCAAACAAAAACCAGCCTGCTCCGGCTGGTTTCATATCTTTTCTGGGCCCTGGCGAAACGCCCTAAATCCCGCTTATATAGTAATACACAATGCTGATATAATCCTCCGGCTTCTGGAAATCCAGTTTCAGGCACAGGCTCCCCCGGTTCTCCCTGAATTGGTCCCATAACACCTTCTGGGCCGCGTATGATTTGTTGAGATCCCGCCATTCCCCATCTGGAAAGACGGCCCTGACCTCACCGCTGCACCGGTTCACTATCTGCAGAAATCCACTCATATCCAATATATTAAGTTTTATCATAATCTGACACCTCCCGGAATATGCTGCCCCTTTCATGACCGTGGGAGGAGGGCGCTATCCCCTCTTCCTGCTATCATTATAGTGTATTATATTCCCTGAAGATATCGAATTACTGTCACTTTATATCACTATTCTGCCATTTCAGCCGGTACTCCTTGGGGCTGCATCCCATGCTGCTTCGGAACACCTTGCCAAAGTAGCTGCTGCTTCCCAGGCCGCACGCCTGGCATATGCTGGTGATGGATTCGTTTCCCTCAGACAGCATCCAGCATGCCCGCTGTAAACGGCAGCTGGTCACGTACTCTACCGGAGTCGTGTTCAGACAGTCCCAGAACGCCCTAAAGCACTCCCTCTCACTGATGAACGCGGAGGCCGCAATCTCCTTCACCGAAAGCTTATCCCCGCAGTGCCTGTGGATGAAGGCCAGCATTATTTTTATCTTCTGGCTTGACCGGCTGTTGTATCCGGGGCTCTTTTCCATGGTCTTTGCCATGGAGAAAAGGCTGCACCATATCTCAGACAGGGCTGCCCGCAAACGTATTTCATAGCCATAGTCATCCTCCGATATCTGAAAGGACTGCCGGAGGGCTTCCAAAACAGGCGCATGGGAGGGCTGGTCCGGGTACAGCCCGATTATCTCCACATGGGATGCGGTCATAAGGGGCGAGACGTATTTCCGGTCAATGATACTGCCGCTCTGTCCGCTGATCAGCAGCGGGTTAAATATGTGAAGGAGGGAGGCCACCGCCCTGTCCCCGTCCTTTGCACGGGACATGTGAAGCACATTTGAATTCACAAATCCCCCTGAGCCGGCTGTAAAAACAGTCTTTCCCTGGGGCGTGTCATATTCCAGGCCGCCCTGCTCCATATAAAACAGCTCCACCTCTTTGTGCCAATGCCAGGGAGACTGCCGTCCCGGGCACTTGTCCAGCTCCACATAAGAGGCAATATAGGGAAATTCCGCTGAGATTCCCGGCAGTTCCTCTTCATAGCTTCCCGGTTTAAGCTCCACCTTACGGATTATCTTCATATCAGCCTCCTGTTCCATCCGTTTCAGCTTTCATCCATTTACCCCAAATATTGGCATACCATCTGTTCCAGCACACCGGCATCTATGGGTTTTGCAAAATGTGCCGTTATTCCGGCGTGAAGGGCATTCTGCACATCCTCCGCAAACGCATTGGCAGTCATGGCTATAATAGGTATAACCGCCGCATCCTCCCTGTTAAGGGCGCGTATTGCCCTTGTGGACTCATACCCGTCCATTTTAGGCATCTGCACATCCATCAGTATCATGTCGTAATAGTGTTCCGGCATATTTTTAAACCGTTCCAGGGCCTCCTCCCCGTCACAGGCTTCCTCCACCTCCACCCCCATCTCTTCGATCAGGGTTCTGGCGATCTCACGGTTCATCTCATTGTCCTCCACCAGAAGGACCCGTCTGCCTGTAACATCTGTTTTGCCGGTAAAACCGCTCCATGGTACAGCCTCCCGCTCCCCGCTCAGCTCGCTGAGCAGATAGCAGATTTTAGACCGGTAAAAGGGCTTTGCCAGAAACGCAGACACACCGGCCTCCCTGGCCTCGGTCTCAATCTCTGACCAGTCGTATGCGGTCAGCACAATGACAGGAACCTTTCTTCCCACCTTCCGGCGGATACGCCGGGCCACCTCCACGCCGTCCATATCCGGCATCTTCCAGTCCACGATAACCAGCCGGAAGGGATCCTCTGAATCCTTCTGTTCCAGCACCTGCCTTACCGCCTCAGCGCCCTCTGTTACAAACCGGGGCCGCAGTCCCATATCGCCTAAAAGCTCTGCCGCATTTTCACAGGTCTGCTGGTCGTCATCCACAATCAGGCAGTGTATGCCTATCCACTCCTCCGGCACCTCCCCGGGTACCGCATCCTGAATCTGCAGCGGAAGCGCCACCGTAAACACAGAGCCTTCCTGCGGCTTGCTCTCCACTATAATGTCACCGTTCATCAAATCAATTAAATTCTTTGTAATGGCCATTCCCAGCCCGGTTCCCATGATCCGGCTGTTTGTGGAATCCTGTGCCCGTTCAAAGGGCAAAAACAACTTTTCCACAAATTCGCTGCTCATGCCGATTCCGTTATCAGCGCATTGGAACACATAGCGCCCATATCCTCTTCCAGAACCGCGCTCCTGCTTCAATTCAACCTGGATGCGCCCGCCTTCCGGAGTGTATTTAGCGGCATTGCTCAGGATATTGATATATATCTGCCGGATGCGCAGGGCGTCCCCCACCACATTCTCATTTTTCAGCATTTCCAGATGTACGTCCATCTCAAGGTGCTTTTCCTCTGCCTGAGGGCGCACCAGATCGATGGATTCCGACACCAGCTCTGCCAGGTTAAAGGGTTCTTCCCCAATGGACAGCTTTCCGCTTTCTATTTTTGACATGTCAAGCACATCGTTGATCAGACTCAGGAGGTGCTTGCTGGACAGGCTGATTTTCTTCAGACACTCCATCACACGTTCCCTGTCATTCAGATGGGCGGTTGCAATGGCTGTCATGCCCACGATTGCATTCATAGGGGTACGTATGTCGTGGCTCATATTGGAAAGGAACTGGCTCTTGGCCTCACTGGCCGCCCTAGCGCTGTCCAGGGCACTCTGAAGGGCGCGGCGTTTCTGTTCTTCCTCATAACGCTGCTCGTCAATGCGGCGTGAAATCAGAATTGCCAGTTTATCCTTTGAATAGGGATTATCCACATGGATGATCTGTATGGATACCCAATGATACCTGCCGTCTCCAAGCATCTGCTTGACATCCAGGAACACCTCATTCTTCTCCTGTCCCAGTGTGTTATTCAGGTTCTCTACAGAGAAGCGCCGGCAAAATTCCTCCTGATGCTCCGGATGAATGGACAACGCCGCGTCCTCATAGAGGCGGCTGTAGGATTCCTGGTTCCCCAGATTCAGCATCAGGTCCTGTTTTACATAGATAAAGTTTAAGGAATCCCTGGTCAGATTCAGGCTGATAATCACCGGATATGCGTTGGAAATGGCTCCCACCAGGGTAAGGCGTTCCTGGAGCTTCTTCCGTTCCGCCGCTTCCTCGGCCAGCTTCTCGTCTGTGATATCATGGACAGCTGTTATCAGCACCGGATTTCCATTTTCATCCAGAGTCCTCTCCACGATTCCGGCTGCCCAGAAAAACCCATTGTCCGCTGTTATCAAACGTATCTCAAAGATATTCTTTCTGCCGCTCTTTGCTGTATCCTGAAACAATCCTGCCAGACTCTCATAATCCTCCTGGTGTACCACATCCCGTAGGCATTTGCCCTTCATTGCATCATTGGATGCTCCACCGGGACAGCGGAGCAGTCTCAGCCCCTCCTGATTCAGCAAAATAAAATCATATGGGGCTTCCAGGGACATCAGGGCGATACCCTCCGGCACGGCATTGTACAGATGCCCTATGTAGACAGCCTGATTCCTCAGCTTCCGGTTGGTCCTGTTGGCATAGCGCAGATAAAATGCCAGTAGCAGGGCGATACCCAGTATGATACAGCCAATCAGGGTAAAGGAACGCATAAGTATCTCATTTGTCTGGGCATTTACCACATTCTGGGGAATAATGGAAATCAGGTACCAGTCCGATTGAAGTTTCAAAGGCGTGTAACAGAATACGGTGTCCTCCCCCTGGTAGTTGAAGGTCGCCCATCCTGTATAGGAATTTTGGAGAGACTGGGTAAACTGCTCCAGGCTCTCACGGCTGTTGCGGGTCTCCGGCAGCATATCAAACAGATTCTTCACGGTTTTATTGCTGTTTGGATGGGGAGACCGGATCAGCACATCCCCCTTCTGATTGACCACATAGGAGAAGCCCGCATTATTATAAAAGGACAGGGTAAAGCTGTCCACAATGTGGTCCACCTCATACTCCTTTACCAGGTATCCCTGTACCCCGTCCCGCAGCGTGACCCCAACAAACAGGTCGAACACATTGACTCCGGTGACACTGCTGATATGGGGGTCAATGATGCCGTTGCTCCGGTCCGTGCTGCGCAGCGCTTCCTCTGCCCCCTCGTCGGTTTCAGAGCCAGAGGGAATACACACACCATCCGGCAGATACAGGCTGATTCCATTTTCCACCTGTGAAAAATGAATCAGCAGGGATTCCAGCTCCTCCTGCTGTCCGGAAGAAAATTCCTTCAGGTTCAGCGTGACAGCTCCCATGGACTGAAAATCATCCATAAGCTGGATTTTCAGGGTGTTGCAGCCCTGCTGGGTGCTCTCTATGATGGTTTGTACAGACTGCTTCCACAGTTCTTCCTTGACCTCATATATGAATAAGAACGTCAGAACGCTGAGCACAGCCCCCACAAAAACAGCGGCCAGGGCAATCTTTTTCTTTATACCGGTACTGTTCTTATCCATTACCACCCTCCCCTTCTTATGGCAGCCTCACGATCCATCCAGTTCATGGTATCCTCCAGCGTTTCCCCTTCCAGCAGACGTTTTGACGCGTCAGCCGTCAGATCCCATGTGGGAAGGTCCAAAAGCCCGTCTGTTCCCATGACGGTCCTGCCTGACTGGTAACAGTCCACCATGGGCTGTATCTCTTTTACAGACGACGGAACGCCTTCCTTTAAGGGGCTGAAGGAGGACTGCTGGTCCGCAAACTTCTGTATGTTTTCAGGCCGGGTAAAATATTCCACAAAAGCCAGGGCTTCCTTTCTATGTTCACTGTCCCCATTGACGCTCAGGCGCGTATCCGCGTTGATGACCACCAGTCCGCCGTCCTCCAGCACAGGGTAAGGCACCACCTCGAAATCAAAGTCCAGTTCCATTCCGTCCACCCGGCCGGCCGCCCATGCACCAGTCAGCATAAAAGGGGATTCACCCTTTACAAATTCTTCCAAATCGTCAGAGGTTTTCCGGGTCTCCAGCGCTTTCCCGGCATCCACATAGCCATTGTCGATAAACTCCTTAACCAGAGAAAAACCAGGCGTCATATAGAGACTCAGACTGTCCTTTCCTTCATTCAGACATCTGAACATCTCCTCTTCCCGGTTCTCCTGATACGCCGAATAAAAACTCCGGCCAATAGCCAGGGTCTTCAGCGATATATCGTTATTGGCAATAACAGGGGTGATGCCCTGTTCTTTAAAATAACTGCAGACCTGCCTCCACTCCGGAAGGTTCTCAGGTATCTTCTGCTTATATTCCTTTAAAAGCTTCTTATTACAGTAAAGCCCAAATGCGGATACCGTGGTGGGAACCCAGTAAATCTTCCCGTCTTCATCCATTTGGCTGAGCATACGGTCACTGTAGTCCTGTATGGTATTCAGGCCTGATAAGTCCACAAGCTGACCCTTATCCTGCATCTTCAGCAGGACATCATGGTTCACCATGAACACATCGTCCCCTTTTCCTGCGTCTATCCGCTTTTCCAGGGCTTCATAATATTCATTTCCCTTAAGGCTTTCATAGGATACCCGGATGCCGGGGTTTTCCTCCATAAAGTCTGACAGGATTTCCTCTATGACCGTGACATTTTCCGGCTCATATTTATTTCCAAAAAAGGAGATTGTGGTAACATTCTCATAAGGCATTTCATAATTAGCAACCTTGTTTCCGGTGCTGCGGGGGGGCGGGGGGGGGTGGGGGGGGGGGGGGGGGGGGGGGGGGGGGGGGGGGGGGGGGGGG
>JAJQEA010000279.1 GCA_021201905.1 Clostridia bacterium | reverse complement strand
CGGTTATATTACGCCGGGGCCGGACACATGGTATCAGCGCAATGTGGAAGGATTTCAGATGGGGGCGGAGAAGGATGGAAACAAGGTAGTTATTTTGAATTCAGACTACGACGTCAGCAAAGAAGTCTTCAATATTGATTCCATGATTAACCAGGGCGTTGACGGGTTGTGTATCTTTTCCTTCAATGAAAGCGGAGCTAAAATCGCAGCAGAAAAATGCGCAAAGGCAGGTATACCACTGGTGTCAACGGACAGTGTGGGAACAGCTCTGGATAACAATGGGAACGACATTGTTGCAGCTATTGACTTTGACTGGACAGAGATGGGAAACAATTACGGACAGTGGTTTGCGGATAACTGCCCGGGTGAAAATATCTTTGTGATCACAGGCAACTTTGAGTCAGTTCCCTGCCAGAGGATAAATGAAGCTATGCAGGCAAAGGTGGATGAACTGGGTAAAAATAAGATAATTGATATTCAGGAAGGGGAATATAATCCCAGCAAAGCTATTACGGTGGCACAGGATGCGATTGCCTCCGGCAAAGACTTTTCAGTTATCTTTGTTATGAATGAGGATATGGCAGCCGGTATTATCCAGATGCTGGATTCTCAGGGAGTGGCAGACCAGTATAAGGTGGTTTCACAGAACGGTTCTCCCGCGGGCCTTCCCCTTATTAAGAACGGCAAGCTGGATTATACCATCTCATCATCTCCTGGCTGGGAGGGACTTGTTTCCTACCAGGTATTGAATCAGTACGCAACCGGAGCCAGCACAACAGTTCAGCAGCAGGTTGAACTTCCTATTATGCCTGTGGACCAGAGTAACATTGATGACAAGACTAAGGTAGTGCCATGGGAAGCGGATGAGTGCTACTGGGATTTGACAAAAGAGTATTTTCCGGAGTTAATGCAATAGGAAACATTTAAGTGGGGGTTCATATGAATCCCCATTTATAAATAAAGGGAGGGAAAGGAATTGGGAAATATTTTATCCATAGACGGAATCTGCAAATCCTTTTCCGGCATACAGGTACTGAAGGATGTGAGCCTGGAGCTGGAGGCGGGGCAGATTATTTGTCTGGCAGGAGAAAACGGGGCCGGTAAATCCACTTTGATCAAGATACTTTCCGGCGCGGAAAAACCGGACAAAGGAAAAATCACTATATTCGGAACCACATATGAACGGATGACTCCTGGTCAGGCAATGCATCTGGGAATCGTCACCATTTACCAGGATGCCGACCTTGTAAGCTCCCTTATGGTATCCGACAACATATTTTTGGGAAATGAAAGGCTGAGGGGCAGAGCTTTTGTGAACAGCAGGGAGCAGGAGGAGAGGACAAGGCGGCTGCTTCAGAGCCTCAGTATGGATATGAAGCCCTCCATGCTGGTGGAGGAGCTTTCACCGGGACAGAAACAGAATCTTCAGATTGCAAAAGCCCTGCATCAGGAGGCACGGATTCTGATTATGGATGAGCCAACGGCTTCTCTGGGAGAGGAGGAGACTGCATCTCTTATGAACCTGGTGGAGCAGCTAAGAAAAAAAGGACTGGGCATCATCTATATATCCCATTACTTAGAGGAGATGTTCCGCCTGGGAGATATAGCCTATGTCCTGAAGGATGGTGCAATGGTGAAAAAGCTTATGCTGAAAGAAACAAATCAGGATGAGCTGATTAAGGCCATGGTGGGAAGGGATGCATCTAACTTCTATCAGAAAGGCAGCTTTTCATCCGGTGACAGGGCTCTTACGGCAGAGCATTATTCCGGCAACCGTATTGTACGGGATGTGAGCTTTTCAGTGTCCAGGGGAGAAGTATTTGGCCTGGGCGGTCTGGTGGGCGCGGGAAGGACGGAGCTGGTTCGTATGATATACGGGGCTGATAAAAGGGATTCAGGAACCCTGACCCTGGATGGAAAGGATATCACTCCCACAAATCCCAAATCCGCTGTAAAAAAGGGGGTATTCCTTGTATCGGAGGACAGAAAGGGCGAAGGTCTTTTCCTGATACGTTCGGCCAGGGAAAATCTTACTATATCAAAGAACGACAATTCCTTTTTTTCTGAATCTGAGAAAGGAAAAAGGAATTGTGGATAATAGTATACAGCAGCTTAAGATAAAGGTATTCAGCCAGGAGCAGGAGGTAGGAAACCTGAGCGGCGGCAACCAGCAGAAGGTGGTTATTTCCCGCTGGCTTCTGGAGGACGGAGATGTATATATTTTTGACGAGCCCACCAAGGGCGTGGATGTGGGGGCCAGAGAGGAAATCTATAAGCTGATTGAAAAACTGGCAAAGGAACAGAAGATTGTAATTATGGTATCATCCAACATGCCTGAGCTTATTTCCATGAGTGACCGGATTGGGGTCATGAGGGAAGGGCGGCTGGTGCGTATCCTGGATTCGGCAGATGTCACAGAAGATGGGCTGATAAAAGAGTATATTGGAGTGAAGGAGTGAAGGACAGATGAAGGACAGAAATAATCTGAAATACAAAATTTTAAGTCAGCAGTGGCTCATACTTCTGTTGATTATTTTACTGATATCCGTGCTTACGGCGTTTAAGAATCCCAGGTTTCTTATGCTTAACAATGTGATGAATATTTTTGAGCAGATTGCAGTTCTGGGCCTGGTGGCTGCGGGCGCTACCATCCTGATTATATCAGGGAATTTTGACATATCGGTTGGGGCGGTCATTGGACTGAGCTCCTGTCTCATGGCCATGATGATAAACGCAGGGATCCCCATTCCCGCAGCCGCGGCCGCAGGTATCCTCACAGCTATGTTTTGTACGTTTTTTAACGGGGTACTTGCAATTCTTTTTAAGGCGTCCTCCTTTATAATTTCGCTGGCAACCACCAGCGTATATACAGGAGCCGCCCTCTATCTGACAAAGGGAGTCATTCAGACCGTGTACGGAAAATTTGATACAATGAACCGGTTCCGCCTGTTTGGGGCAATTCCTCTGATTTTTATTATCAGCCTGATGGGGTGTGTGGTGGTTGGAATTATACTGCGGTATACACAGATAGGACGGCGTATCTTTGCCATTGGTTCTAATGAGAAAGCGGCATTCCTGTCAGGTATCAAGGTGACCAGGAATAAACTTATATTCTTTGCCATGAATGGCTTTTTTGTAGGTCTGGCTGCTGTCCTCCTGCTGTCCAGGGTGGGCTCGGCCCTGCCCTCCACAGGAGCGGGATATGAGCTTCAGGCCATGGGCGCGGTGGTAATTGGCGGAGCGCCTATTAACGGTGGAAAGGGAAATATTGTAGGAACATTTTTCGGCGTACTGCTTATGGGACTTATCTCCAATGTGCTGAATATACTGGGTGTTAACTCTTATCTTCAGGAGATTGCTTCCGGCGCCCTGATTATCATATCTCTGGGAATCAGCGCCATCAGGGTCCATATGCTCGCAAAGAATTAGGGAGGTTCGTGATGAAAAGTATAGGAATCATTGGATGTGGAAGGATTGCCCAGGTAAGGCATATTCCGGAATACGCAGACCACCGGGACGCAAGGCTTTATGCGTTTTATGACTTGAACCCGGAGAGGGCCGGAGAGCTCGCCGGTACATACGGAGGCCGCGTTTATGAGACATATGAAGAACTGCTGGAGGATGAAAAAATCGACGCTGTCTCCATATGTGTTCCCAATGAGTTTCACGCAAAGATATCCATTGCGGCACTGAAGGCGGGCAAGGATGTACTTTGCGAAAAACCAATGGCGGTAACCCTTGAGGAGTGCTGCCAGATGGCAAAAGCTGCTGAGGAAACAGGGAAATGCCTTATGATTGGGCAGAATCAGAGACTAGCCAAGGGCCATGCGCTTGCCAGGAAGCTGATTGAGCGTGGGGATATCGGAAAGGTTATAACCTTTAAGACTACCTTTGGACACGGAGGGCCGGAAACCTGGAGCATTGATCCCGGCAGGAATACCTGGTTTTTTTGACAAAAAAAAGGCTGCCATGGGAGCTATGGCGGATCTGGGAATCCATAAGACAGATCTGATCCAGTACCTGATGGGAGAACATGTGACAGAGACTACAGCTGTGATTACCACCCTGGATAAAAAAGATGGGAGCGGAAACTTGATCGGGGTGGATGACAATGCCATCTGCATCTATAAAATGGAATCAGGCGCAGTGGGAACTATGACAGCCAGCTGGACCTACTATGGTCAGGAAGACAACTCCACCATATTGTACGGGTCCATGGGAATTATGCGTATCTATGAAGACCCGGAATACTGCATCAAGATTATAAAGCCGGACAATGAGGTCATCCTGTACAATGTAGATCAGATTCAGACCAATGACAAGCAGACGAAATCAGGCGTAATAGACGCCTTTATGGACTGTATTGTTTACGGAAAGGAAGCACAGCTCAGTGGAAAAAGCGTACTCAGCGCTATGGAAACAGTTTTTGCAAGTATAGAATCGGCCAAAACAGGAAAAACAATTAAATTAGGCTAAGGAGAATGAGATGAAGTTAGGGTTTGTAAGTGCCATTCTGGATGGATGGACTTTTGAGGAAATGATGGATACGGCTGCCGGACTGGGGTATGAGTGCGTGGAAGTCGCTTGCTGGCCCCAAGGGAAAGCGGAACGCCGCTATGCGGGTGTAAGCCATATTGACGTAGATAATGACAGCCATGAGTATGTGAACCATATTCATGAGACCTGTAAAAAGACAGGAGTTGAGATCAGTGCCCTGGCATATTATCCCAATACCATGGACGGTGATTTTCAGAAACGGGAGGCTGCCATACGACACCTTAAAAAGGTAATTGCATTTTCAAAAAGGCTGGGAATTGGAATGGTCACAACCTTTGTGGGCAGGGATCAGACCAAGAGCGTAGAAGAAAATCTTGAGGCATTTGGCCGGATATGGCCTCCTATTATTCGATATGCTGAGGAGCATGGTGTCAAAATCGCAATTGAAAATTGTCCGATGCTGTTTGGAAGAGAACAATGGCCAGGGGGGCATAACCTATTTACATCCCCCGCCCTTTGGCGAAAAATGTTTGATATAATACCCAGCAAAAACTTTGGCATCAATTACGATCCCAGCCATTTTGTATGGCAGATGATGGATTATATCCAGCCTATCTATGAATTCAGAGAGAGGATATTTCATGTACACTATAAGGATATCAAGGTTTATCCCCAGAAGCTTAAGGATGTGGGAATCATGGCATATCCTCTGGAATATATGGAACCCAAGCTTCCGGGACTGGGAGATGTGGACTGGGGACGTTATGTGTCTGCGCTGACTGATATTGGCTATGACGGGTTTACATGCGTGGAAGTGGAGGACCGGGCGTTTGAGGCGGACCGTGAAAGGATTCTGGACAGCCTAAAGCTTTCAAAACGTTACATAGAGCAGTTTGTAATATAATAAAAACCGGCCTCCGGAAAATCATGTTTATGGTTTTTCCGGAGGTTTTCTTTTCCAATGATATTCCACATGTTTAGGGCTAAGATTGACAACCGTTTGCCAATATGTGGCAAATGCAATAGACACAGGGCGGGATTTGCGTTAAAGTGGAATCATAGAATAACATAGTATCTGTAATTCATGTGTGTAAAGGAGAGGTGCTGACCATGGAAACGATTAAATTGAGAGACGGATTCTACTGGACGGGGATTATTGACGACAAGCTGCGTGTGTTTGATATTGTGATGTACACGGAGTTTGGCACAACCTACAATTCCTATGTGATGAGGACCGGGAACAAGGTGGTGTTGTTTGAGATGGCGAAGGCCAGGTTTTTTGACGAATATCTGGAAAAATTGAAAGCAGTGATTGATGTCACAAAGATTGACTATCTGGTGACCAGCCACACGGAGCCGGACCATGCGGGGAGTGTGGAGCGGCTGCTGGACTACAGTCCCCAGATGAAGATACTGGCCACTCCCTGTGCCATCAGTTTCTTAAAGGAAATCGTGAACAGGGACTTTGTCAGCATTGCGGTGAAGGACGACCAGCGGATGACCATTGGCAAGCGGACGCTGCATTTTATGCTGGTTTCCAACCTGCACTGGCCGGATACCATGTACACATTTATCGAGGAAGAGCAGATTCTGGTGACCTGTGATTCCTTTGGCTCCCACTACTGCCTGGAAGAGGTGGTGTCGGATAAGATTCAGAATGAGGACGATTACTTAAAGGCGCTGCGCTACTATTTTGACTGTATTATCGGGCCGTATAAACCGTTTATGCTGAAGGCCCTGGACCGGGTGGAATCCCTGGATATCAGCATGGTGTGCACGGGTCACGGCCCGGTGCTGGTGGGTGACAGAATTAAGCGGGTGATGGCCCTTTACCGGGAATGGTCCACGGTGGTGAATCCCAACAGGAAAAAGACTGTTATCATCCCTTATGTCAGCGCTTACGGATATACAGGACTGCTGGCGGAGAAGATTGCGCAGGGAATTGCCGACAGCGGCGATATTGACGTGCGCAGCTACGATATGGTGACGGCCGATACGGCGAAGGTGCAGGAGGAGTTACAGTTTGCGGACGGAATGCTGTTTGGTACGCCCACCATAATTGCCGAGGCGCTGCGCCCTATCTGGGATTTGACGCTGGGCATGTTCAGTGTTACCCACGGCGGAAAATATGCGGGAGCGTTCGGCAGCTACGGCTGGAGCGGCGAGGGAGTACCTCATATCACGGAGCGCTTGAAGCAGTTGAAAATGAAGGTGGTAGACGGGTTCAGGGTGCGGTTCAAACCGTCGGAGGCGGATTTGGTGAGTGCCTATGAGTTCGGATACCAGTTCGGATGTCTGGTGCAGTCCAAGAAGCCCAGGGCGGTGGCGGCAAAGGGAAGCAGGAAGCTGGTTAAATGTCTGGTCTGCGGGGAGATTTTTGATTCCTCCATCGAGATTTGCCCTGTCTGCGGCGTGGGCCGGGAAAACTTTGTACCGGTGGACGATGTGGTAAATGATTTCACCAACAACACGGCCAATGAATACCTGATTCTCGGCAACGGCGCGGCCGGATTCAATGCCGCAAAAGCCATCCGGGAGAGGGATGCCACTGGGCGGATTATCATGGTATCCGAGGAGCCCTATCCGTCCTACAACCGTCCCATGCTGACCAAATCCCTGGTTGCTGGTCTGGAGCCGGAGCAGATAGCCATGGTGGATGCCCCATGGTATGAGGAAAACCAGGTGCACCAGATGCTTGGAAAACGAGTGGAGAGCGTGGATATGGATGCCAGGGAGGCGCTTCTTGACGACGGAACGAAGCTGCATTTCACGAAGCTGATTTACGCCCTGGGAAGCGAGTGCTTTATTCCGCCTGTCGAGGGAAGCAGGCTGCCGGAGGTGGCTGCAATCAGACGGCTTTCTGATGTCAGAAGGGTGGAGACTCTGATGAAGAGCACGGGGAAGGCCGTGGTCATCGGAGGCGGCGTTTTGGGACTGGAGGCAGCGTGGGAGCTTAAGAAGGCCGGCCTTGAGGTGATGGTGCTTGAAATGGCGCCTTCCCTGATGGGACGTCAGCTGGATGAGAGCTCCGGGGAGCAGTTAAAGACAATTGCATCCAAAGCCGGCGTGGCTATCCGCACCGGTGTTGATGTGGAAGCCATCGAAGGGGAAGGCCATGTGAGTGGTGTCCGCCTGAAAACAGGGGAGGTGGTGGAAGCCGGCATGGTAATTGTGTCCGCAGGCGTCCGCGCCAACATAGAACTGGCCAAGAAGATGGGGCTGGAGACAAAGAAGGGAGTGGTTGTCAACGAGCTGATGGAGACCTCCGTCTCCGGTATCTATGCCTGTGGCGACTGTGCAGAGTACCATGACACGAATTACGGTATCTGGCCCGAGGCTGTGGAGCAGGGCAGGACAGCCGGCGCCAACGCGGCCGGTGACAGTCTGAAATACACGCCGGTACCTGCGGCCCTGACCTTCCACGGTATGAATACCGTCCTGTTTGCCGCGGGCGACAACGGAAGAAACCCGAATCTCTATTATAAGACAGTGGAATTCAGGGATATGGGCAAGGAACAGTACAGGAAATACTACTTCCTGAACAACCGGATGAGCGGAGTGATTCTGTTAGGTGATTTGTCCCGGATGGCAGCCATGACGGAGGCGCTGGAGAACCATGCTGCTTATCAGGATGTGATGGAGAGTTAGGGAGATATTGGAATAGACAGCGATAGGGAGTGTCACACAACGGCATGAAATCATTTGGATTTTGTGCCGGGGGTGATGCTCCTGTTTTTTTACAGACCTTGTTACGTTGTACCTTAATTCATTTATATTCAGCTATAGGATATTCTGGTGGTTTGTTTTTTGGCGGTTCGTTTTTTGTGGTTTATGGGAAATAAATGGTTCAATCCGCAATGTGCCGCAGCAAGGATATTGACTATAAAAATACCTCTATAAGCAGATTTTGGTTATTTGCCTTGTCTGCTTAAGAGGTATTGTATTAGTTTCGGTGCTGCTTTCTATGTACAAACACTTACTGCGCCTTACCCGCCGGCTCCTCCACCAGAACCGGATCCTTTGGAAACACCAGATTAAGGATGATTGCGAGCAGGGATGTCAGTATAACGCTGTTCTCCTCCAGTATTGCGGCGATTCCCGCGGGGAACTGGGCGCTGGCGCCTTTGCAGAACTGGGTTCCCAGGCCAAACGCCAGGGATACGCCGATAATCAGGCAGTTCCGGTTGGAGTAGCCGGCCTTGGCAAGGAGCTTTATGTCGGAGGTGGCAATCATTGCAAATACAACCACAGTACCGCCGCCAATCACACAGTTGGGAATGGTGGACAGCACAGCGCCTACCTTGGGACAGAGGCCGGCCAGGAACAGGATTCCGCAGCCAACCAGAATAACAAAACGGGAGCACACTTTTGTCAGCGCCACGATGCCGGAGTTCTGGCTGTAGGTGGCTGTGGGGAAGCTGTTGAGCACAGCCGAAATAATGGAGGTGATTCCGTTTGCGGTGGCACCGCCCCCGATTTCATCCGGGGTGGGTTCACGGTCCAGTCCGCCCATGCAGGATACGTTGAAATCTCCTATCATCTGTACGGCTACGATGAAATAAAGCAGCACAAACATCAGGATATATCCCAAATCAAATTTTACGCCAAACGCAAATGGCTTTGGAACAGCAAACCAGGCCGCTTCTCCGATGCCTGAGAAGCTTACCAGTCCCAGAATAACAGATAAAATGTAGCCTGCCGTCATACCGATAAGAATAGCAGCAACCTTGGGAAGGCCCTTGCCGAACACGTTGAATCCCAGTACGACCAGCACCACGAAAACGCCGACGGCCCAGTTGATGGGGGATCCGAAATCCGGTGATGATGTGCCGCCCGCAATATTGCCGATGGCAAGATTAAAGATGGAAACACCTACGGTCATGACAATGGTTCCCGTCACCACGGGAGGGAAGAAGGATGACATTTTCTTGAGGAGTGTTCCGTAGCTGACGGCAATGATACCCGCCGCAATCTGGGCGCCGAAAATATAGGGGATTCCCTTGCTGCCGGCAATGGACAGACAGGCTGGCAGGAACACGTATGTAAGTCCCATCATACAGGGAAGGCCGGAGCCAATCTGTATGCTGCCGATTCGTATGGGATAGAGCTGGATTGCGGTTGAGATTGCGGCGCCCAGCATACAGCACTGGAGCAGCATGTTGGCGTCCTGAACAGACAGGCTGGCTGCGGACGCGACCAAAATCATGGGAACGATGTTCCCTACAAACATGGCCAGTACATGCTGGAGTCCCAGAGGCACTGCCTCCTTCATACCGGGCCTGCCGTCAAGCTGGAATTTTGAAGTACTGGTTGATGCGTTCTTTTGTGACATTGTTGTTTTCCCTCCTGAATTTCTTTGTTATTTAAAAAACGCTTTCATGAAAGCTTCAACACTTTGTGAAAGGTTGCCAAACTCCTGGACGCCGGATGCTCTGCTGCCTGGGGAAATAAAAAAACGAGAGCCACAGCTCTTTGTAAAAGGCTGCCAAACTCTCGTTTTATGTTTTTGAAATTTTATGTTTGTGAATTATAAAATTGTGAAACAGTGTAACATAGTCATTCGTCATCTAATATTATTAACTGTTAAATATTTGACTTATGACGGTATTTAGTCTAGCATATTTCCTTTATAAATCAATATTCTTTTGAAAGAATATCGCGTTTGACTGAATTTAATAGGGAAATTTGTGAATATTGACGGAAAATTAAAACGGATACACGGAAAAAGCAGCATGTAAATTAATTTGTATAAAGAAAATAGAAATAAATACTTGCGATATTGGAAAAATTGTGATAGTATTCCCTATAAAGGAAATCGATTTCCATAAAGGGATGAATACCGTATGAATAAGAATAACGTAACGATTTATGATATTGCCAAAGCAGCCAACGTGTCCCCGGCAACGGTTTCCAGGGTAATGAATAACTCCAGCCATCCTGTGAAGCAGGAATTAAGGGAACGGATTATGGAAACCTCCAGGAATATGGGATACATACCCAATCTCCAGGCCAGGAATCTCAAAAATCAGACAAGCACGTCCGTTGGTATCATTATCCCATCCATTGCCAATCCGTTTTATCCTTCCATTGTGAGGGGGATAGAGGATGAGATGGTAGCCAGGAACTACCATATGATTATATCCAGCTGCGACAGGGATGTGGAACGGACGAATTACAGCATTGAGAATATGCTGGCGGTTAATGTTCAGGGAATCATCAGCATATACATGGACGAAGTGCCTTCTGCTCTTTTGCGGTTTGTGGAAAGAGGCGGTACGGCGGTCAATGTAGTTTCCAATGATGTCTGCCTTCCCCATATGCACACCATACTGGTAGATAAGGTGGCTGAGTGCGAGCTTGCGGTCAGGCATCTTTTGAAGGAAGGGCACCGGGATATTGCGTTTTTATTGGATAAAATTGACAACTCCATACGTAGTAAGCGTCTGGAGGGTTACAGAAAGGTTCTGGAGGATGCGGGAATCGGATATGATGACCGTTATGTCTATATTTTTGGAAAGGATGTAAAACAGGAAGCTGCAGTCGTTGAATCGTCTGAAAAGGGATACCTTCTGGCAAAAGCTATGCTGCAGCGCTCGCCTGAGGTGACCGCCTACATCTGCATGAATGATGTGATGGCCTTGGGAGCATTAAAGGCCATGCGGGAATCCGGGAAACATGTACCAGAGGATTATTCCATGATCAGCTTCGACGATTTGATTTTTGCAGATTCAGTCCATCCGGCCCTGACAACAATAGGCCTGGATAAGTATGACTGGGGCAGACGGTTAGCCGGATACTATTTTGGGGTGTTGGAGGAGCCGGATAACCGTGAGACGGTGGCCAGAGAAGAGGAAGTGCTGGTGCCTTCCAGGCTGATTGTGAGACAAAGCACGGGAAGGTCAGCGCCAAGACTTTGAGCTTTTAATTGAAAAAAGACGGAAAAAATAAAGCACTGGTTCATATCCAGTGTTTTATATGGGCATTATGGCAATCGATTTCTACATCATGCTCTGCCAAAATGGCAATCGATTACCTATTAAGCGGCGATGAGCGGCGTTAAGAGCCGCATCACGAATAAAATTAAATTATGTAAGGTGAAAGGAGTATTAATCATGAAAAAAACGATGGGGATTTTTTTGGCGGCAGCTATGGCCATGTCACTTGCAGGGTGTACAAAGGTTTCCGTGCCTGAGACCACACCAGCACCTGCGGGAACGGAGGCTCCTGCCCAGGAAGAGAAAGAGGAGACATCTGAAAAGACAGGCGGCACAGGGGCACAGATAAAACTAATCGCCGCCCATGTAAATTCCCTGGATAGTTCATACCAGGCGGGTTTTGAAGCAATGAAGGAGAAATTGGAAGAGGTATCCGGGGGAACCATGACGGTGGAAATCCATCCCAATGGCGAGCTTGGGGGAAATGAATCAGAGCTGGTGGAAAAGATGGCCACCGGAACCGTGGATATGATTGTCACTGCGCCAAACTTTGTAGCCACTACAGGCGTGAAGGAAGCAGACCTGTTTTCCATCCCCTTCCTGTACACCGGCATGGACCATTGGACCGCTGTGGTGGATGGGGAAGTGGGACAGACCATTGCAGATAAGATTAACCAGGCCGGCGTATTCCACTCTCTGGGCTACTGGAGCTGCGGGACAAGGGAATATTTTGGGGTGAAGCCAGTGACAACTGTGGCTGATTTTAAGGGAGTTAAGATATGTGTACAGGATTCTGAGGCGGTCCGTTCCGTATGGAGCGCATTAGGCGCCAATCCCACAACTCTGGCCTACAACGAGTTTTACAGCGGTTTGCAGAATAATGTGATTGACGCAGCCGAGAATGACCTGGGCAATATCCTTTTACAGAAGTTCTACGAGGCTGGCCCGTATGTATCCCTGACCGATCACGATATTGCAACAAGACTCTATCTTATTGGCGCCCAAAAGTATAGCAGTCTCACGGATGAGCAAAAGGCATGGGTGGACGAAGCTGCCGGTTATGCATGTACCCAGCAGCGGGAATTTGATAAGGCGCTCAATGATGAGGCTATGGAAAAGATTAAGGAAAACGGCGGCATTGTCAATGAAGTGAATAAGGATGAGCTGATTGCTGCCTGCGCCGATGCAAGATCCGCTGCCGCTGAGAAAATCGGGGCAGCCGACCTGTACAATAAGGTAAACGACGCAGCCAGGTAACCATCACACAGGATGGAGGAGAGCAACGTGAAAAAGATATGTAATATGGTTGAAAAAGCCATGTATGGAATCGGTATGGCCGCGGTGGCCGTATTCTTCCTGTGTACGGTTGTGCAGGTCTGTTCCAGGGCCTTTGGATTCCAGGCATCCTTTACGGAGGAGCTTGCCAATACAGCCCTGGCCTGGTGCTGCTTTATCGGCGCAGCCCCCATGGTGCGCAGCAGTGAGCATTTTAAGTTTACGGCTGTTACAGAGAAACTGAAAGGCAGGGCATTTTTTATAGATGAACTGGCCTGTCTTATCCTGGTCCTTGCCTTTAACCTGGTAGTTGGATTTTACGGAGTGATACTGGTGAAGCAGTTTTCCTCCTGGCAGATGACGTCCATTCCCGTGAGCAGAGGGTGGTGCTGGATGTGTGTTCCCATATTTGGCATTACCAGCGCCCTGTTTACGCTGGAAAATATCGTAGAATATATACGGCATCCCGAGAGCAGAAGGATTGTAAATGCAGTGGATGAAGCCATGAAGGAGGTGGACTCATGATATATGTTCTTGTGGGAGCATTCCTTTTATTCCTGGCAATGGGGGTTCCCATTGCTTACATATTGGGTTTGGTGGCCTTAATCGGCATTTCCCAGCTGGATAGTATCTCCATGATAACCGTTGTCCAGAAGATGTTTACAGGTCTTAACAGTTTTACATTGCTGGCAGTGCCTCTGTTTATACTGGCGGCAAACATAATGAACCGGGCCAAAATCAGTGAAAAGCTGATTCGTTTCTGTAATGGCATCGTGGGCAGATTCCCCGGAGGCCTGGCCTACGCCAATGTCATGGTATCCATGCTGTTTGCAGGGATATCGGGCTCATCCCAGGCTGACACAGCGGGAATCGGGTCTATTCTGATACCGGCCATGGAAAAGGAGGGCTACAGCCAGGAGACGGCGGTTGGGGTGACAGCGGCATCTTCTACGGTTGGCGTCATCATACCTCCGTCCATCCCCATGGTAGTATATTCCTCTGTTGTAGGGGCATCCATAGGAGCCCTGTTTTTGGGAGGGGTCGTGCCGGGAATCCTTATTGGGTTGGGACAGATGATAGTTATTTTTATTGGAAACAGAAAGTATCATTATCCAAAACAGGAACCCATGACGTTTAAAGAGTTTCTCAAGCTGGCGGTGAAGTGCCTTCCTCCGGTACTGACACCGGTAATCATTATCGGCGGGGTTATCGGAGGCATATGCACGGCCACTGAGTCTGCTGCCATAGCATGTATTTACGCCACAATTCTGGGAGTGTTTGTGTTTAAGAGCCTGGGTATTAAGGATATAAAACCGCTGCTCTATGATACACTGAGGACCAGCGCCACGTCTCTTTTGGCGCTGGCCACAGCCAACGCCCTGGGACAGCTTTTAAGCTACTATAATGTGGGTATGGCAGTGCAGGAGATATTTGTGCAGTATTTTCCATACAAGTGGGAATTCCTGCTGGCAGTCATTGCCTTTTACCTGTTCCTGGGAACCTTTATGGATGCAATCCCGGCAATGATTCTGTTTGTGCCAGTCCTGATGCCTGTGGCGTCCGCCTTTGGTATCTCAGCAGTTCAATTAGGGCTTATCATAGTCATAACATTGGCTGTAGGACAGGTGACTCCTCCGTATGGACTGTGCCTGTTGATTGCAGGACGGATTTCCGGCATGAGTGTACAGAAATCCTTTATGGCAGTCATACCGTACATCATGGTATCTGTGATCGTGGTGGTATTGGTGGCTTTTGCACCGGATATTGCGTTCGCGATTCCTAAAATGTTTAAGCCTGAGTGGTTTTAAAATAAGTCAGAAGGGATTGTTCTATGAAAAAGCTAAAAGTAGCGGTAGTCACTCTGGGTGACAGCCGCAAGGAATTTTATAAGAAAAGGGAACACATTGTACAGTCAGAAATGGAGAAGGTCAGGGCGGCATTTGGCGGCAGATATGATATTACCATGACGCCGGTGATTTTTGATCCTGAGGAGGGGCAGCGTGCAGCCGACGAAATTCGCAGCGCAGGCATTCATGCGGTGATACTCCATCTGCCGGTATGGGCAACCCCTTCCCTGGCCTTCAGGGTGGCGGACAGCACATCCTACCCGGTGCTGCTGTTGGGCAACCTCCAGAGAGACACGTCCAGTCTTGTTACCCTTCTGGCTGTTGCCGGTATGCTGGACCAGGCAGGAAAAAGCTGCATCCGTGTGTCAGGCGATTATTCGGACAGAGAGGTGAAGGAAAAGGTGGATACATATATCGCGGCTGTATCCCTGGCGGAGGGAATCCGCAGGTCCAGCTTCGGTATGATTGGAGGGAGAAGCATAGGCATAGGCACTACGGTAGCTGATCCCATCCAGTGGCAGAGCCAGTTTGGGATTGAATTCGACCACTGCGACCAGTATGAGATTGTGTACCGCGCGCAGGAGATGAATCCGGCCAGGGTGGAAACGCATCTGCGGTGGGCAAAGGAACATGTGCCAAATATACAATACGGCGGCAGGTTCACCCAGGACAGCCTGGAGCTTCAGGTTCGTAGTTATCTGGCGCTTAAAGACATGACGGCAGAAAAAAATACGATTTTCTGGGGGTTAAATGCCAGCAGGACATGAGCGACCACTTTGCCCTTCAGTGTCTTGGGGTGGCGCTCATGAACAATGATATGGATGCGGAAGGAGCAAAAACACCGGTTCCCACCTCCTGCGAATGTGACTGCGACGGTGCCCTGACAATGCGGATTCTCAGTCTGTGCGCAGGTGGAAAACCGTCCTGTCTCCTGGATATTAAATTTTTTGATGGGGAAAGCAGGGAATTTGTCCTTGCCAACTGCGGAAGTGTGGCGCCGTATTTTGCGGATCCGGATGACAGTGGGGCGGCATTGAAAAAAAATAACATTGATGCCTCATATATTCGGGGAGGCCGGAGGGGCATCCATACAAATGATAGCAAAGCCTGGTAAGGTGACGGTTGCCCGTCTGTTCAGGAGCAACGGCCGGTATGTGCTGGGCTGCTTTGAGGGGACCACAAAGATGTATCCAATGGAAAAGCTGAAGGAGACAACCTATTGCTACCCCCATGCTTTTGTGGAAGCAGAGGCTGATTATGAGGCATTTTACCAGAAAATCAATTCAAACCACCTTCATATGGCGTATGGCAGTTATTCCAACGTTTTGGAACTGTTCTGCCGGATTGTTGGAATTGAATACGTGTGTTTCAATAAGTAAATGTTATGGAGATAGATATCGGTGTTTTAATTTACCAGTTGAAATTGTTCTTTCTCATGATATTGGCGGGGTGGGGAGCATATTCCGCAGGATTACTCACAGAGGAGCTGCATGATAGATTGAATACAATCATCATGCGGCTTATCATACCGGCCCTACTGGTGTCCAACATGGCTTTGGGAGGAGGAGATGAGAACAGGCGACTGATTCTCCCCATGCTTGTGGGAGGATTTGCCATCTTTGGAATATTAATAGCCAGCGGAGCCATTCTTTCTATGGCAATGGGTCAAAAAGGGGACCTTAAGAAAGTACAGATAGGAATCACTGCGTTCGGGAGTACCGGATTTTTTGGAATACCATTGGCTGCCCAGGTATTGGGTCCGGTGGGGACGGCTGCTTTTGGAATCTATTCCATTGTGGATAACCTGATGGTGTGGACACTGGGGCTGGCCCTTTCTTCCGGCAAAGAGGAGGAACGGGAAGCAGTTCCTGCCGCGGTTTCCCTGCGCAGGATGGTGCAGCCCGCAACCATAGCAGTATTCATTGGACTGGTTCTGTTCGTGGCGGATGTACCCAAGGATATGATGGTGCTGACGGTTCTGGAAAAGATTGGGGCATGCTCCAATCCCCTGGCTATGATTTGCATTGGCGCAAGCATAGCCAGAAGCGATATCCGCAGAATATACAGGGGATGGCCCTCCGTGACAGTGGTCGCCGTAAAGATGGTGATATGCCCGGTAATCGTATATTCTGCCTGCCGGTACCTGCATGTATATGAGCCTGCCGGTATCTGTCTCACGTTCATTGCGGCCATACCTGCCAGCAGCATGTTTTCCATTATGTGCAAGGAGAATGGGAATACGCAGGCGGATTATGCATCCAGGGCTTCCATCATAACCGTCCTCAGCAGCATTTTCACCTTTCCTCTGGTTGCATGGATGATTGGACGGATTTAAAAAGCTTTAAAAAGCCGGAATTTAAAAAACATGGCTCCCGCTTGCGTTTTCACCTTCCTCCTGCTAAGATATTAGTACTACGTAATGAAGTTTTATGCGATGGAGGTCGTCTGGGCATATGGCAAGTATCAGGGATGTGGCAAAAAAAGCAGGTGTGGGGGTGGGGACTGTGTCCCGGGCCCTGAACGGGACAGGCTATGTTGCGGAGGATACCAGGGCAAAAATCCTTGCAATCGCTGAGGAACTGGACTATCAGCCCAATGAGCTGGCCAGAAACCTGTTCCGGAACAGGACGGGAATCATTGGAATCGTGGTACCTGATATGGAAAATCCATTTTTCAGCAAGCTGCTGAAGCACATGGAAATCCAGCTCTATAAGAACGGGTATAAGGCCATGATCTGCAATACCATTGAGATCAGCAACCGTGAGCAGGACTTCATTGACATGCTGCGCCAGAATGTAATGGACGGAATCATCACCGGCGCCCATTCACTCCAGGATTACGCGTACTTGAACCTGAACAAGCCGGTGGTGGCCATGGACCGGAATCTGGGTCCGGATATTCCCATGATACACTCGGATCACAAGGCGGGAGGAAGGATGGCGGCCCGGCTTCTTTTGGATGCGGGCTGCAGGAATGTGCTGAACTTTGACGGTTCCTTCCGCGTCCATACGCCTTCCAATGACAGGCATCAGGAATTTAAGCGGGTCATGGAGGAAAATGGGGCATCTGTGAAAACAATTGAAATGGCCTGGAACATGATGGAATATGATTACTATTGCCGTATCATGGAACAGTACATGGATATTTACCGGGATATTGACGGGGTGTTCACCACGGATATAGGAGCCCTCTACTGCCTTAACATAGCAAACCAAAGAGGAGTGAAGGTTCCGGAGAAACTTCATATCGTTGGCTATGACGCGGTTGACATGACCCGGCTGTTTACCCCCAAGCTTACCAGCATAGCGCAGGATATACCGGGACTGGCAACAGCCTGTGTGGATACCATGATGGATCTGTTGGATGGTAAGAAGGTAGAAATGGAACAAATTCTGCCTGTTTCTATACAAAAAGGTGGAACAGTATAAAATGTTCCACAAAGCGCTCAGAGGATGCCTGAGAACTGTAAATACAGTAATTGGAAATAGAATCAAAATAGTGCACAATATGCAGAGTGAAAAACTGTATATTGTGCACTATTTTTGCGCTTTTTTACAAAAAGATATTGACATACTAATCGATTAGTACTATAGTGTGGATATGGAACGGGTTCCACATAGGAAAAATAGACACAGACAGGAGAAGAGGAGGTGATGTGGATGCTGGAATTTGACAGCGGGGAATACGAATCCATCTGCATATTTGCTGAAAAATCAGATGACAGGGATGGGTGGATCTGCCTGGAAGGACCAGGAGGAAAGGAACAGCAGGTTCACATGAATGACGACTGGTACCGTCTGGTACAGCTGGCCCTGCCCCGGAAGGGTACATACCGCATCAGGCATAAAGGGGTTGGTCTCACCCAGATGTATCTGAGCGGAGGGCCGGATTTGATGGACCGGGGGATAAGGTTCCTGGACCCGGACAGCGGTGATGAAATGGAGCTGGGAAAATGGTATGATACTCCTGTAAGGGAGCAGTATCATTTCAATCCTTTTATAAACTGGGTAAATGATCCCAATGGGCTCTGCTGGTTCAAGGGATATTATCATCTGTTCTACCAGTCCAATCCCTTTGGGCAGGGATGGAATGACATGTACTGGGGCCATGCGGTGAGCCGGGATTTGATACACTGGACACATATGCCCTTTGCCCTGGAACCCCAGCCCGGCCTGTGGAGGGATAAGGAGCACAAGGGAGGGGCTTTTTCGGGAAGCGCCCAGGTGGAAGGGGAACAGATGCATCTGTATCTGACCCGGCACCACGGTCCGCAGGAGGACGGTGAGGAAACCAGGGAATGGCAGACAGAGGCCGTGTGCAGGGACGGTATCCATGTGGAAAAGGAGCGCCCATGCATCACTGAGAGACCGGAAGGGGCATCCTTTGATTTCAGGGACCCCAAGGTACAACGGGCGGAAGGCAGGGACTATATGGTATTGGGCTCCAGCCTGGACGGTGTGCCGTCCATCCTGCTGTATGTCCGGGAGGGCGGAAGGTGGCTCTTTAAAGGCCCTCTCTTACAGGAGCATGAGCCGGGAATCAGGACCTTTGAGTGTCCGGACTTTTTTGAACTGGATGGGAAATATGTGGCCGCAGGGGCATGGATGTGCCACTGCGATGAATGCGGACGGTATCAGATGACGCGGTGCTATATCGGCACCTTTGACGGGGGCAGGTTTAAGACAGAATGTCAGCAGTGGTATGATTTTGGGAGCAACTTCTATGCTGTGCAGAGCTTTGAACACAGCGGCAGACGGATTGCCATAGGGTGGATTTCTGATTTTTACGGTGAACACCGCGTTAAGCCGGGAGGAGCCTGCGGCAGTTTTTCCCTTCCAAGGGAACTGCACATGGAACATGGCAGGCTGTTCACGGAACCGGTAAAGGAATGTTACGGACTGCTGAAGGAACGTATATTCGCGGTATCAGGACAGGGTGAAAAGGATGGCTGCGGGCAGGAGGGGAATTTGGCCGGAAATTCAGCTGGGAATTCTACAGGGAATCCGCCGGATAATCAGGCGCAAGCCCCGGAAATTCAAGGAGAGCACATCCCACCCGTGCATGTTCCGGGAAACTCGTTTTTTGTGAAAATCAAACTGGGTGATGACCAGGATTTCCTTGTTACCCTTGCAAGGGAGGGAAATGACACCCTGTATCTGGAGCGGAAAAATGGAGTGACAAGCCTGGTATCCACCAGGAAGGAAGTGGAAGGGATCCGTTTTCCGTCTGATGTGGGCAGGGTCCGCTATGTGGAGATTTTCATGGACCGGAGGGTGGCGGAGGTTTACTTAAACCACGGCGAGGCCGCGGGCACCAAGCTGTTTTACCAGGACAGTACAGAGGGGCATCTGGAGGCGGATTTTTCGGCCGGAAGTCTGAAGCGTTTGGAGGTATGGACCATGGAGTCCATCTGGAGCCATAAATCATGAAGAGAGGGAGATTGGTTATGAAGAATAAGAAATTGGCATGTATGACACTGGCAGTGGTTTTGGCGGCATCCGCACTGAGCGGCTGCGGCGGCAGTTCCAAATCAGGGGGAGGCAAGACAGGCAGCGACGGGGCTAAACTGGTGACTATCTGGAGTCCCACGGATGAACCGGCTATTGAAGAATGGTGGGTTGAGAAAATCAATGCCTTCAATGAAGAACACAAGGGAGAAATCGAGCTTAAGAGGGAGGCCATTGTGCGGGCGGATTCCTATGCCTACGAGGATAAAATTAACGTGGCCGTGACAAGCAACGACCTGCCGGACATTCTGTTTGTGGACGGTCCCAACATATCCAATTACGCGGCGGACGGAATCATCGTACCCATTGACGCCTATTTTACAGAGGAGGATTTGAGTGATTTCGTGGAATCCATCAAGGTGCAGGGAACCTATGACGGGAAGCTGTACGCACTGGGAGCCACTGAGAGTTCCGTGGCATTGTACTACAATAAAGATATGACAGACGCGGCCGGCATCACCATGCCGGATAAGATGGAGGACGCCCTGACCTGGTCTGAATACGCTGATATTGCAGGTAAGCTGACCACCAGCGACGTGGCAGGAACCAACATTATCATGGATAAGGGAGAGGGACTGCCCTATGTGCTGGAGCAGTTCTGGATTTCCAACGGCACTGACTTTGTGAGCGAGGACGGTTCCAAGGCAGACGGCTACGTGAACAGTGAAAAAGGAATTGAAGCAGCCAATTTCCTCAACAGCCTGATTCAGGATGGATATGCCAATATAGACCCCATGAAGCAGGAATTCCACAATGGAAAATGCGCCACCATGCTGGGCGGTTCCTGGGAAGTGGCCACTCTGGAGCAGTCCTTCCCGGACCTGAACTGGGGCGTTACATACTTTCCGGTGGCTGACAATGGCGGCATCAACACATCGCCTACCGGGGACTGGGCTGCCTGCATCACAAGAAATGCGGACGAGGAAGCCGCTGGCGTTGTTATCTCCTATCTGATGAATGAGGAAAATGTGACCTCCTATGCCCAGGCCATAGCAAAGCTTCCCACCAGGGCATCCAGCTATGACACGCTGACTGAGTACAATGAATATCCCCGTTCTCTCTTTAAGGAGCAGTCACTGAATACGGGCCATCCCAGACCCAGAACACCCGGCTATACCGTGCTGTCACCCGGATTCTCAGAGGCCATGATGAATATGTTTACAGGCGCGGATGTAAAGGAGTCCTTAGACCAGCTGGCAGCTGATTTTGATTCCAATTACCAGAAGAACTACGCAGAGTAAGGGTGAGGGGGACGGTGCTCCCCCTTCCCTTTAAAAGGGAAAGGAGGTATATCATGAAGTATGGTACTAAGAATAAGGTCCATGAAAGGCGGGCGGCGTTCCTGTTCATCCTTCCGGCAGTGGTGCTGCTGGCAGCGTTCCTCATACTGCCCGCTGTTTCCACGGTCCGCTATGCATTTACTGATTACAATATCCTCAGGCCGGATAAGATTAAATTCTGCGGACTGGACAATTTCGTGGAGCTTTTTGGAGACAGGGACTTTAAGAAATCCCTGGTAAACACCATCTACTTTACGGTGGTGGTGGTACCCTTCCAGTGTATTCTGGCCCTGCTTTTAGCCATGCTGATTTCATCCAGGAGAAAGGGAGTATCCATATTCCGGGCAGCCTATTTCAGCCCCAACATCACTTCCATGGTGGTGGTTGCCATCCTCTGGAGCGTGCTGTACAATCCCAATCCCAGCACAGGCCTTCTGAACACATTTCTCACAAAGCTGGGCTTTGCCCCCTGCGGTTTCCTGACAGACCCCAAGACGTCCATGAATTCCATTATCTTCATGTCGGCCTGGCAGGCGGCAGGGTATCAGATGATGATTTTCCTGGCAGGACTTCAGGCCATACCGGGGGACCAGTATGAAGCGGCGTCCATTGACGGTGCGGGCGCTTTCCAGAAGTTCCTGTATGTGACCCTGCCGGGGCTTAAAAATGTCATTAAATACGTTGTCATGATCACGATGATTCAGGCCATGAAGCTGTTTACGCAGCCCTATGTCATGACCCAGGGCGGTCCCCAGAATTCCACCAGGACCCTTGTGTATTACATCTATGAACAGGGCTTCCAGAGCAGGAATTTCGGGTATGCCTGCAGCGTGGCAACGGTATTTTTTGTCATAGTGGTAACCATGTCGCTGATGTTAAAGCGGGTCATCAAGGCAGATTAAGGAGGGAAAATCATGGGATTAAAGGAAAAAGATATCCTAAAACGCGTTTTGTTTTATGGCGGAAATGCAATTGTCGCCCTGATTTTTGTATCGCCGCTCCTGTGGATGATTGCCGCGTCCCTGAAGCCGGAGGCGCAGATATTCTCCGACATGAGCACCATCAGGACGTTCTGGCCCACCGCGGCTACCCTTGGGAACTATATTGAAGTGTTTACCAGGGTGAATATGATGAAATTCATCCTCAACAGCTTGTTCTATGTGTTTGTCATTGTTATCCTGGACCTGGCGGTCAATTCTATCTGCGGATATGCCCTGGCAAAATTCGATTTCCCCGGAAAGGAGCTGCTGCTGACAGTGGTCATCAGCCTTATGGTGCTTCCCATGGAGGCTATTATGCTGCCCCTCTACAAGGAGGTTGCCAGCCTTGGCTGGGTGAATACCTGGGCCGGACTGATTGTTCCCTTTGTGGGGAAATGCTTCTCCATCTACATGTTCCGTCAGTTCTTCTTAGACATTCCCGATGACCTGCTGGAAGCGGCGGCCATAGACGGCTGCGGCCCTGTCAAAACATTTTTTACCATTGTAATGCCCATCTCAGGCACAGTGTACGCCACCATATTCATCCTGGACTTCGTGGCCCACTGGAATGATTTTATGTGGCCCATGCTGGTGGTTACAGGGGAGGACATGAGGACAATCCAGCTGGCTATCCAGACGTTCTTTGGCTCAAAGCCGATACACTATGGAGCAATCATGGCATCCCTGACCATATCGGCAATCCCCATGCTGCTGATGTTCGTATTTCTTCAGAAATATTACGTGGAAGGTATTGCGTCCACTGGCATAAAGGGATAGAAACGAGCTGGCATTGGAGAGGGGACCGCGGCATACATTTTTTCCAATCTTTCCCTAATGGCTTTCCAAATATTATGTGTTATTATAGTTTTGTAACAGAAATGTAATAATTATGTAACACATAAGGAGGTAACCATGAGAAAGATATCCATGTACACATTGTCCGCAGCCGCAGCCATGCTTGTTTCCGCAGCAATACCGGTGACATCACTGGCAGCCGTATCTACATATCAGATTCCTTTTGCCAATGGAAGCGCATACGTGATTGGTGTGGGAGGACAGAACTGCCTTCCCGGTAATACAGGCCAGAATGGGAACTGGGGCCAGAACGGCGGATGGGGCCAGAATAATAACGGGAACCAGAATAACGGGTGGGGCGCAGGCCCGGTGCTGCCGGATAACAGTCTGCCCCAGGTTACACCGCCCGACTTCATCTTCCCCACACCGGAACTGCCCGGACCTGAGATGCCGGACAGCTCACTTCCGGACAACTCACTTCCGGATAATTCACTGCCGGGCAGCCCGGACAGCTCTTTGCCGGACAACTCACTGCCGGGTCAGCCGGATAATCCGGGCACGGCTCCCGAAGCTCCGGGGGATACGGTTCCCGGTGAGCCGGATAACGGCGGCAGCCAGGACGCATATGCGGATGCAGTGGTTGAACTGGTAAATGCAGAGAGGGCAAAGGCGGGTCTTAATCCACTGACTGTCCACGAAGGCGTGGCAGAGGCAGCCAATACAAGAGCGCATGAAATCAGGAACACATTTTCACATACCAGACCGGATGGCAGCAACTTCAGTACAGTTCTGACACAGGCCGGAATCAGCTACAGAAGTGTTGGGGAGAACATTGCCTATGGACAAAACTCGCCTGAGGCCGTGATGCAGAGCTGGATGAACAGCTCAGGCCACAGGGCCAATATTCTGAACCGTGATTTTACTTCCATTGGGGTAGGGCATTATAAGGATGCCAGCGGAACCGATTATTGGACACAGCTGTTTATAAAGTAAGTTGTAGAGTGAGTTGTAGAGTAAATTATAAAGTAAGACAGAAGAAGACAGCCAGGCCGGAGGTGATCCGGCCGGCTGGTATTTTTTTATAAGGCGTAGAATATTGCCATAAGGACACTATGGAATAACGCGGTGCGTTCCCGATATCCCTCCAAGTGATTAAATGGACTTGTCAATAAACACAAAAAAATAGGCGAAATATATTAAAATATATACATATATTGATTTAATGAATTTAAGTATGCAATACAATGTAAAACATGCATAAAAAAATAAAAATTAATAATGCATTGACAAGCATAATGTTCAATGCTATATTATTTAATAAGGGAAGAGATAAACCGCTCCACCAAAGCAATTTTTATTTTTTTTATACATTTGATAAACCGTTCTACTAAACCGCTCCACCTACACGCATTTTGCGAAAAGACCATGTTTTTTGAGCAGGAAGTGTGGTAATATTGGTTTAATATCATAATTCATGAGGTGAGGGTATGAAGAACGCAACAATATCTGATGTAGCAAAGCTTTCAGGGGTTTCCAAGTCCACTGTTTCAAATTATCTGAATGGAAATTTCGAGAGGATGTCTGACGAGACAAAAAAGAAGATAAAAAATGCAATTGATGAATTGGGGTATACACCAAGCTTGAGCGCCCGCAGGCTGTCGTCTAAAAACCACAGCAAGACAGTTTGTTTAGCCATTCCCAGAAACATTTCACATTTAAATGATACCATGTATTACCCGGTCATATTCTCGGCTCTTGGAGAAGAAGCAAAGAAATTTGATTATAATACTCTGATTTATTCCATGGATTCAGAAGATATCAATAAAGACACAGAGTATTTAAAGAGCCTGTCGTCGTCTCTGGTAGACGGCATCCTGCTGTATGACCTGGAAGAAGACAGTTTGGCCTTCAGGGAGTTTGAGAGGGCAGGCATCCCTTATGTCTGCGTGGGTAAGATACTAAACGTTGAGAATTACAATTATGTGGCGTCTGACCATGGCAAAGCGATGAAGGATGTCCTGGAGTATTTTTATAACCTGGAGCACAAAAAAGTGGCCATTATCACGGAGGGAAAGTCCAACAGCGTGGTGCAGACTGTGAGAAGTATGGCTTTTAATGAATTTATGTCCGAAATGAAAGACGAGAAATTGGACTATTCTTATATCAGAATCAATCAGAATGAATCATCATCCGATATCAAACTGCTGTTCAATGAACTGCTCAATCCTGCAAACCGTCCAACGGCAGTAGGCATCATCAGCTGTTTTATGAGCCAATTCATGGATGTGGTAAGGGGATATGGAATCAGGATACCGGAAGACCTGTCTGTGATGATTCTTGAGTATTATAAGAATTCCAATGTAGATGAGGAGTATCAGGATTTTACATGTGTGGAATCTAAGGCTGAGAAGGTGACGAGAATCGCCATGAGGAAGCTCGTAAAGCTGATTGACAGCGGAAAGCCTTTTGAGTCGGAACTGGTTGGTTTGAAGGTGTGTGTGAAAAACTCAACTTCAAAGCCTAAAAAACAAGGAGGCAGGAAGTTATGAAGAAAAGATATACAAAAATAGTATCTCTTGTACTTGGATTTGGATTAGCAGCATCCATGGTTACGGGATGTTCTGTGAAATCATCAGAAAATGTGGTTACAACAGCAGCGCCCACCACTGCTAAGGCTGAGACATCCGCATCAGCCGAATCAGGAGACAGCGCCGTGGAACAGAAGAAGATGGTGTTCTGGGATAAGTCAGAGTATGTTGAGGGTTATAACACCATGATGAAGGCCAAGGTGGATGAATTTGCCAGCGAGAATCATGTGGATGTGGATTATGTGGTCATACCTGCTGCTGATATGAAGCAAAAGCTGATGGCTGCCATTGAGGCAGGCAATGCCCCTGATCTGATTGTGGGCGATGATACGCTGGTGGGGCAGTTTGTTTCCATGCAGCAGATAGCAGAGTGTTCAGATATATTTGAGGCCGTGGATTTTACGGAGAATTCAAAAATACTGGGAACCTTCAACGGTAAGCCTTATCTTGTGCCTTTGGCATTTACAGCGCCCGGCATGTACTTAAGGATGGACCAGTGGGAGAAGACAGGAATGGATATTCCCACAACCTGGGAAGAACTGAAGGAAGGCGCAAAATTGATGAATGATCCGGCTAACGGCTTCTATGGCCTTGGTTTTGCCATGGGTGCGTCCGGCGGAGGAGATGCCGAGGGATTTTGCAGGACCATTATACTGGACTGGGGAGGTATCCCGGTAGATGAGAACGGAAAGGTCACAGTCAATTCTCCTGAGACACTGGAGGCACTTAAATTTATAGCAAGCTTATATGAAGAGGGTCTGATTCCTCCTGATGCGATTACGGGCGACGACAGCTGGAACAACAACGCTTACCTGGCCGGTACTGTTGGTGTCATCACAAATTCGGGTTCCGTGGTATCCAGCATGAAAGAGGAGAAGCCGGATCTTCTTGCGAACACACAGATCATCGCATATCCCGCAGGGCCTACAGGGGAGGCGTTTACCCTGGGCGGAGCCAATGTATTCGGAATATTTGAGACAGGTAAAAATACAGAAGTCGCAAAAGATTTTGTTAAGTACTATTTTGAGGACCTGGATAATTATAATGCCATGATTGAGGCTATGGGAGCCATGTGGCAGCCGGTTGTGAACGGAGTGGATGACACAGATTTCTGGAAGGACCCGGTCAATGCAGGATGGCTTGCCAACTCTAAGAATACATATAAGACCTATTACCCGGCACCGTCAGATGAAAGGGCCACGGTATCCTTTACAAACCAGCTTTGCGTGAAGGCTGTACAGGAAATTGTTGTTAACAAGGCTGACCCGCAGGAGGCCCTGGACCATTTGGAGGCAGAATTCAATAAGATTTATAACTAGTAACGGAATTGGCATGACAGGGGGATAAGATGGCAGGAAAAAAATCAGAAAAAAGGAAGTATTCGCATTCCCAGCAGCTGTTAGATAAGCGTCTCGGGCTTCTGTTGATGGTGCCAATTGCTGCCGTGATATTTGGTATTACCGGAATCTCGTTTATAAGGGCATTGTACTTAAGCTTTACAAACAAAGTGGTAGGGGTACCGGAACAGTTTATTGGGTTTGATAACTACCTGGCTCTTTTTGGGGATAAGATTTACTGGAAGTCCCTGTTCAATACGATTATCTATACAGTGGGATGTATTACGGCGAAACTGGCGCTGGGACTTCTGCTGGCGGTTATCCTGAACCAGAAGTTCAGGGGAAAGGCATTTTTTAGGACTGCGCTTCTTATTCCCTGGGCATTGCCCGGAATGGTGGCTGCCACTACCTGGAGATGGATGTATGACAGCACATATGGCATTATTAACAGCCTGCTGCTGAAAGCCGGCCTTATAAGCCTTCCTATCCCGTGGCTGAGCAACCCTGATATCATGCTGCTAAGCACCATGATTGTGAATGTGTGGAGAGGCGTTCCCTTCTTCATGTTCAGTCTTCTGGGAGCACTGCAGACTCTGGACGGACAGATTTTTGAAGCCGCCTATGTAGACGGTGCAGGTATGTTTAAGCGTTTTTTGTATATAACGCTTCCGGGAATATCAAGCGTTTTGGGCATTTCCACACTTTTGTCCACCATATGGACCTTTAATGATTTTGAGAATGTATTTTTAATCACTGGAGGTGGACCGATTTACTCCTCCAGTGTAATCTCCACTTACACCTATGATCTGGCATTTATACAGAATTCTTTTGGCAGGGCTCTCTCGGTGGCAGTGTCGGTGATACCGCTTATGGTCATACTGATTCTGGTATCCCAGAAGGTGATTAACGGAGACAGAAATGAATAGGGAAGGAGATGGACTGGATGGTAATGAAGAAACGCAGCCGGGTCATGCGGACTACAGCCACGTATGGGATTTTAATTATTGCACTTTTATGGACAATCTTTCCCATTTACTGGATGATAAAATCATCCCTTACTGTAAACGAGGAAATGTATGTGGCAAGACCGCTGTTATTTTCCAATGTAATAACCTTTGATCATTATATTGATTTGATTTATAACACCTCTTTTATGCACAATGTATGGAACAGCTTTGTGATAGCAGCCATTACTACAGTCATATGCCTGGCAATCGGTATACTCGGATCGTATGCAATGACACGGCTTAAGTATCCGGGAAGAGCATTTTTCAGGAACAGTATTATTATTTCATACCTAATGCCTACGGCCGTGCTGTTCGTACCAATGTATGTGTTTGTAAGCAGCCTGGGGTTTTACGATAACAAATATGCGCTTTTAATCATATACCCTACTTTTGTGGTACCCTATTGCTGTTATATGCTTATCAGTTATTTTAAGGCGATTCCCTACGCGCTGGAGGAGGCGGCGCTTATAGACGGCTGCAACCGTCTGCAGACGCTGTGATATATCATTATGCCAATTGCCCTTCCCGGGATTGCGGTGGTGGCCACCTTTGCATTTACCATGGCGTGGAATGAATATTTGTATGCCATGATTATGACAACCAGCAATGTGCAGAAAACGGCCACGGTAGCCATATCAGGCTTCAAGTATGCTGATTCCACCATATGGGGAAGAATCATGAGCGCTTCGGTGGTCTGTTCACTGCCGGTAACGTTACTCTATATTGTTGCGCAGAGTATGCTCATATCGGGTAAATATGAAGGAAGTGTTAAGTAAAACGTGAGAATAAAAGAGAGGAAACAGGAATGGAAGATAGAGACGATATGCTTATGAATCATGTGAATACCAATTCCAGACCAAGTGACTTAAAGATTACAGACATAAGGGTAACTGATATCGTAGGGGCTCCCATGCATTGTACCCTGGTAAAGGTTTATACAAACCAGGGACTGGTGGGCTATGGTGAAGTCAGGGACGGAGGTTCCAGGAATTATGTTCTGGCTCTTAAAAGCTGTCTCATAGGCGAGAATCCCTGCAATATTGATAAACTATTCCGCAGGATTAAACAGTTTGGAGGCCCTGCCAGACAGGGCGGAGGCGTATGCGGCATAGAGCTTGCCCTCTGGGACCTGGCGGGAAAAGCATATGGAGTACCTGTATATCAAATGCTGGGAGGTAAGTTCAGAGACCGTATCAGAATGTACTGTGACACGGATATTGAGGGAAAACATACCGGCAAGGAAATGGGAGAAGCCCTTAAGAAGAGAATGGATAAGGGATTTACCTTCCTGAAAATGGACTTGGGAATCGATCTTCTGTACGATATTCCGGGCGCTCTGTGCGCACCATTAGGGATGGTCGGGGATTTAAACCAGTCCTCCAGGACATATGAGGCCATCAGCCGCAATCTGACACCGGATAAGAGAAGTTGGAGAAACCGGATGTATGACATGCAGAATATTCCCCATCCGTTTACAGGGGTCCAGGTAACGGAATATGGTTATGATATTCTGGAGCAGTATGTAAAGGATGTAAGAAGTGTGATTGGGTATGAAATCCCTCTGGCCATTGACCACTTCGGGCATATAGGCGTAGAATCCTGTATCAGGCTGGCCAGAAGGATTGAGAAGTACAATATCGCATGGATGGAGGACCTGATACCCTGGCAGTTAACAGACCAGTATGTGAGACTTAGGAATTCCACCACAGTGCCCATTTGTACAGGTGAGGACATATACCTGAAGGAAAATTTCCGTCCGCTCCTGGAACGGGGAGGCGTATCAGTCATCCATCCGGATATACTCACCAGCAGAGGAATACTGGAGAACAAGAAAATCGGAGACATGGCACAGGAATACGGAGTGGCCATGGCAGTACATATGGCGGAAAGCCCTATCGCCTGCATGGCGGCGGTCCACAGTATCGCAGCCACGGAAAACTTCCTGGCTTTGGAGTTCCATTCCGTGGATATTCCATGGTGGTCTGACCTGGTAACCGGATTGCCAAAACCAATCGTAGACAACGGATATATAACAGTGCCTGACGCGCCGGGGCTTGGGATTGAAAACCTGGAGGATGATGTGATACGTGAACATCTCCATCCGGATTACCCGGATATGTGGGCAGATACAGCTGATTGGGACAATGATTATTCACATGACCGCACCTGGTCATAATGGGAGAGGGGAAAATATGATTTATTATACAAGGGATCAGATTATAGAATTGACCAGCCGCTGGAAGGGAGAGCGTTTTGAAGACGGAAGGCCCCGTGTACCGGACTATCTTCTGGAAAAATTGCGGACCATGACAATTGAGGAGATATGGCTGCCTTTATTTCTTAAGGATTACAAGTTCCAGTTTGAGGGGGAAATGAAGAAGCTGCACGACGGACTGAAACTGGTAGGAAGGGCTGTAACGGCAGTTTTTATGCCTACAAGGCCTGATTTGATGGAAGCTGTCAGGACGGAAGGGGATGCCAGAGGATATAAGGGTACTTGTAACCAATGGGTGGTAGACCATCTGCAGGAAGGTGATGTGGTGGTTGCCGATATGTTTGACAAGGTTTGGAACGGCACATTTGTAGGCGGGAATCTGACCACAGCCATCAATGTCAGGACCAGGACCGGGGGCGCTATTATATGGGGAGGCGTGCGTGATATTGAGCAGATGCAGAAGATTGACACCCAGGTTTATTACAGGGGAACAGACCCCACCCCCATCAGGGAATGCCTGATGACATCCTATAACGGACCTGCAAAGATTGGCAAGGCAGTCTGTATGCCCGGCGATATTGTCATGGGCACCACCAGCGGTATCCTGTTTATCCCGCATATCTTGTGGAGGAGCTGGTCAACAGCGCTGAAAAATCACATGCAAAGGATATATTTGGTTTTGCCATGCTGGAACAGGGAACATATACTGCGGCTGAAATTGACAGCACGGTCTGGCCTGAAGAAATGGTAGACAAGATGATCCATTTTATTGAACATGATTCCTCCTGCGAGAAGTACAGGGGACTGGACTGGTCACTGGAAATAGATGCGGCCAGAGGAGATCAGGAAGCGGTGGATGAATTGATGAAGGGGTATCTGGTGTAATGGTATCATGCAGACCCGCCAATAACCGGGCGTAAGGTTTGCCAATTGCAAAACCCCGCCCCATCAGAAATGGCAGTCTGATGGAACAGGGATTGCAAAGGTCATATCACATATTACTATCTGTATGAATGGAGGGGCATTCGGGAGGGATACCGTCGGTATTTATCTGTACCGGATGCCTCAAAATCATTTATCTTACGCAGGAATCCAAAGCCAGCGTCTCCACCGCGTCATACCCTGCATTGAACGCCTTTTCGTTGGCTTCATTAAAACGGGATTTCCCCTTTTTCTCAAACATGTGGTTCATGGCTGCAATGGCTGCTTCCTTGGTAAAGTCGCCCATGAGCTTTACGATGGCGCCTGTCATGACGATATTGGCGCCCTTGGGATTGTTTAATTCAGTGGAAATCCTGGTGGCCGGCACACGCACATAGGTCACGTCCTTCCGGGCATCTTCCGGTATCTCCACCAGATCGCCAATTACCACCACCCCGCCGGGCGCCACCAGGGGAAGGAATTTATGAAAGGACGGGTTGTTCATGGCCAGAAGCAGGTCGGGCTGTTCCTGGGATGGGTTATAGATGGTATTTTCGCAGTATTTTACTGTGCAGTTGGCAGTGCCGCCGCGCATGGCGGAGCCGTAGGAGGGGACCCAGGTCACGTTGATGCCTTCTGTGGCGGCAATATCAGAGATGATTAGCCCGGCTGTCAATACACCCTGTCCGCCGGAACCTGCAAATACGATTTCCTTCATGATTAACGCACCTCTCTTTTCTTGAATTCACCTAATGGATAATAGGGGACCAGTTCGCTTTCAATACGCTCCATGGCCTTTACCGGGGTAAGTCCCCAGTTAACCGGACAGGGGGAGAGCACCTCGATGACAGAGTATCCCTCATGGTTCATCTGGGCCTGGAGGCCGTTTTTGATGTATCCCTTCAGCTGGTTGATTTTTGCGGGACTGGTCACTGTGCCCCTGGCCGCGTAGGCAGCACCGGGAAATTCCCTGGCTACCATCTCGGGAAAACGCAGGGGATAGCCGGTGACGCTGCAGTCGCGTCCGTGTACGCTGGTGGAGGTTTTCTGGCCTTCCATGGTGGTAAGGCTCATCTGTCCGCCGGTCATGCCGAAGTTGGTGTTGTTCACAACAATGACGGTAATGTTTTCATTGCGGTATGCCGCGTTGAAGGTTTCCGCAATTCCTATGTTGTAGGCGTCGCCGTCGCCCTGGTAGGATACGATGAGAACGCCCGGATTGACCCGCTTCATGCCGGTGGCCACAGCGCCTGCCCGACCGTGGGAGCAGTGGAGGCGGTCACACTCCAGGCCTGCCCCCAGATTGGAGGAACATCCCACACCTATGGGGAAGATAATGTTTTCACTCTGTTCCAGTTCATCCAGACATTCCATGATGAGCCGGCTTATGATCCCGTGGCCGCATCCCGGACAGAAGTCCATGGGCTTATCCACCAGAACTGGGACTTTTCTTTCTTTATTGGAAGCTGACATTTTAATATACCTCCTTTTTGCTGCCTGATTTTACTTCAAAATAATCTTTTTTGATATTCCGGATTGTGGGTGTGCCATACACATAGGTAAGGGCATAGGCCGGTATATTGCGCTCTTTTAACGCCTTTTTTGTGTAAAGGGCAGCGTCGTCCACCAGCTGGCCCGTGGCATTGGCCTCCACGGTGATGATTCCCTTTACGTCAGGATTAATTTTGTAAAATGCTTTTTCCGGGAACGGCCAGACCGTGATGGGGCGGATGATTCCCACTTTTTCTCCCTGGGCCCTCAGCTCGCGGACAGCGCCAAGGGTGCTGCGGCCCGGAACTCCGTATGATACGAATACATAGTCCGCATCCTCCAGTCCCTCGTCTTCCCACCGCTGCTCATTTTCCCTGATTGTGTTATATTTGTCCACCAGTTCCACGGCTTCCTTCATGGAGTCGCGTTCAAAGATACCGATTTTTTTGTATGTATAATGACCGTTTAAGGCCCATGGGGTGCGTTCTGCCTCCACAAAATCGGGAAGGGTCACAGGCTCCATCATCTGGCCCAGGGTGGCCTCGCCCATCATGACGGATACCACGCGGTATTTTTCGGCCAGCTCGTAAGCCGGGCGCATCAGGTCCACAAATTCCTGGACAGAGGCAGGTGCGAATACCAGGCAGCGGTAATCGCCGTGGCCGCCTCCCCTTGTCTCACGGTTGTAATCGCACTGGGCGGACAGCAGGGTGCCAAGGCCGTTGCCGTATCTCACCTGGGTTATGACGACAGCGGACAGGCCCTCATCGGATAATGTGGACACGCCCTCCTGCTTCAGGGATATGCCTGGGCCGGAAGAAGCGGTCAGGGCCCTGACTCCGGACGCGGCTGCGCCGATTACCATGTTGATGCCAGCCAGCTCGCTTTCCGCCTGTACGAAGCTGCCGCCCACTTCCGGGAGACGCCAGGATAAATACTCCATAATCTCGCTGGACGGTGTAATGGGATAACCTGCATAGAATTTAACTCCAGCCCTGACGGCTGCCTCTGCAATGGCTTCATTGCCTTTCATCATCTCTGCCATGAATCATCTAACCTCCCCTTCTGTATTTCCTAATACGTGGAATATGCCGTCCGGACATGTGATGTAGCACATTCCGCAGGCAATACACGCCTCATCGTCCACCTGGACGGGATAATAACCGTTGGCATTCCGGACATCACATTTGCTGATAGCCTTTCTCGGACAGTGGTGGATGCATAATCCACATTCCTTGCAGCGGTCTTTATTTACCGTGACCTTCATAATTAATCCTCCTGTCAATATTTTGTGTTCTGCTGTATAGAACGTTGTTCCGTTAAATGGAATTATACATCTGCGGCATTTTAATTGTCAAGCAGGAGACTGTTTGCTATTTAGACAAAAATAAAAGCCCAAATATATGAATAGTGCACAAACAGCGTTTATCCTTGACATCGTTAAAAAAATGGTTTTTAATTACTATTAGGTGATTTGGATACATACAGGATACGGAATGTACCTGGAATATAGGAGGAGACAAGGGATGGCTGATACGATCCAGGCGTTGGACCGGGCATTGGAACTGTTAATTTACTTAAATAGGCAGGGCAGGGAGGTGGGCATAACCCAGATTGCCTCTGATATGGGGGTTTACAAGAGTACGGTGTTCCGCACCTTATCCACCCTGGAGGCGAGAGGCTTCGTGAGCAGGAATCCGGAGACGGAGAAGTACTGGCTGGGAAGCCAGCTGTTCGTACTGGGAAAGAGCGTGGAGAATAAAATGGGAATCCAGGAAGTTATACGGCCCTATGCCCGCAGGCTGCACCAGAGGTTCCATGAGGTGGTGAACGTGTCTATATTGGAACATAATCCCGGCGATGTGTACCACAGTGTCATTATATTGAAGGAGATGAGCGACCAGCAGCTTTTGACCGTGAATCCGCCGGTGGGTTCCCTCAGCGAGTGCCATTGCTCCGCGGTTGGGAAATGCCTTCTGGCCTTTGGCGATAACATAGACTGGGCGCCCTATGAGGGACGGGAGCTGACCCGCTATACAGTGAACACCATCCTAACCTTTGAGGATTTGAAGGAAGAGATCGACAAGGTACGGCGCAGGGGTTACGCCATGGACCATGAGGAGCAGGAGATGGGCCTTACCTGTATAGGAGCCCCTATCCTGGACCGGAATAAAAAGGCTGTTGCGGCCATCAGTCTTTCCGGCCCCACCAGCCGTATGAACTCCTCTGATATAGAGGACAGGATAGAGGCTGTCTGCAATACCGCCAGAGATATATCTGGGAATTTTTAGGGATATTTACGGCTGTGCGCCAGGTGCAGCAGCAGAGAAAAGATAAAATGCACAAAAAATATTTGACAACGTATGAAAGCTATGCTATTATGCTGTCTATAATCATTGCTGTATGTGATTTGATACAGGAAGGGGAAAGGAACGGATTCTGTTTCCTTTCTTTTTTACCTCTTTTACAGAACGGTGTTCCGTACAATAGAACAACAAATAAACCACCAGACGGAAAGAGGGGTATTTTTCAATGAAACTATTAATCATCAATCCTGGAGGCACATCCACAAAAATCGCTGTATTTGAGGATGAGGAGCAGGTGTTCAAAAAAAACATCATCCACACCCAGGAGGAGTTAAGCGGGTTCAGCCATGTATTTGACCAGTTCGGTTACAGGAAGGGGCTGATCCTTAAAATGCTTGAGGAAGAAGGCGTGGATATACATGAGCTGTCCGGTGTGGCCGGGCGGGGAGGGCTTATGAATCCCATACTGGGCGGCACCTACCGGGTGAATGAGAGGATGCTTAAGGATCTGGAGCATGCGGTCCACGGAGAGCATCCTTCTAACCTGGGAGCGGCCCTGGCCAGAAGCATCGGGGACCAGATTGGGGTGCCGTCTTTTGCGGTGGACCCCGTATCCGTGGATGAGCTGATGCCGAAGGCCAGGATATCAGGCATTTCCGATCTGGAGCGTCCCAGCTGGTTTCATGCGCTGAACCATAAAGCTGTGGCCAGATGGGCAGCAGAGCGCATTGGAAAGAAGTATGAGGAGAGCAGCCTGATCATAGCCCATCTGGGTTCCGGCAACTCTGTGGTGGCCCACAAAAACGGCCAGATGATAGACGGCAGCGGAGGCAGGACCAACGGCCCCTTTTCCCCGGAGCGAAGCGGCGGGCTTCCCACCTACCCCTTGGTGGAGCTGTGTTATTCCGGAAAATACACCCGTGAAGAGATGGTGGCCAAAATCAGCAGCACCGGAGGCATGTATGACTATCTGGGCACCAAGGATGCCAGTGAGGTGGAGCGCCGGATGGGCCAGGGGGACGGGAAGGCAAAGCTTGTCTATGAGGCGTTTGTGTACATGGTGGCAAAGGAAATATGTTCGTATGCGGCTGCCTTTGAGGGAAAGGTGGACTGCATCGTACTGACAGGAGGCATAGCCCATTCCCAATATGTGGCAGATGAAATCAGGCGTATGACGGGATTCCTTGCGCCGGTGGAAGTGGTGGCAGGTGAATTCGAGATGACGGCCCTGGCCCTTGGAGCGCTGAGGGTGCTTAAGGGGGAAGAAGAACCCAGGGAATATGCGTGATTTGGCCATATGAGAGGAAGAGGGTGGATTCATTGAGCGAAAACCACAAAGAAAAGAGACTGCCGGGGCCCGGCATGTCCTTCCTGGTATTTGGGGCAGCCATCGCGGTTTTGCTGCTGGGGGGTTGTGCTGCTTGATTATGACATACATATTGTGCTGCTCTGCGCCCTGGCAGTGGTGTGCATTGCCTCGGTGCCTTTGGGCTACAGCTTCCCGGACCTGGTAGACTGTATGAAGAAGTCCCTGGGCCAGGCCCTGGCAGCCATGATTATATTCATATTTATCGGTATCATAATCAGTTCGCTGATATTTTCAGGTACTGTGCCGGCCCTTATTTATTATGGACTGCAATATATTATCCCCAATTATTTCCTTCCCATTGGCCTGCTCCTGTGCAGCCTTACGTCCATTTCCATCGGCACGTCCTGGGGAACCGTGGGCACCATGGGGCTGGCTATGATGGGAATTGGTGCAGGCATGGGGATACCTGCGCCTCTCACAGCGGGCATGGTCATATCAGGGGCATTTTTCGGGGATAAGATGTCGTCTATATCAGACAGCACCAACCTGGCTCCCGCTGCGGCGGGAACCACGCTGTATGCCCACATTGGAGCCATGTGGAAGACTACCTTTCCCTCCTATATCATTACCCTGGCCGCATTTACGGTATTGGGCTTATCCTATCACGGGGGAAATTTCAGCATGGATACGGTGAACCTGTTTTTGGATACCATCGGCGGGCGGTTTCACATAAGCCCCCTGGTGCTGATGCCCATGGCGGTTCTGCTGATTCTGAACCTGATGAAATATCCCGCTGTCCCCAGCATGGCCATCGGTACGGTTCTGGCCGTATTGGTGGCAGTGTTCTATCAGGGCTATCCTCTGGGGGAGGTGGTGGCCGGGCTCAACTACGGCTATGTGGAATCCACCGGTGTGGAGCTGGTGGATAAGCTGCTGCTGAGGGGCGGGATACAGAGCATGATGTATACATTTTCCCTGTCCTGCATCGCCATATCATTTGGAGGCGTCATGGAGCATGTGGGGTATCTTCCCCAGATTGTGAAGGTTATTATTAAACGGGTCAGGAGCGACAGGATGATGGTCCCGGTGGTCATAGCCAGCACGACCTTGGGCACCCTTACCATGGGGGAGGTATTTCTCTCCATTGTGGTAAACGGCAGTTTGTATAAGGAAGCATTCAGGGAAAGGGGACTGCGCCCGGAAATGCTTTCCCGGCTGCTGGAAGAAGGCGGCACATTGACCCAGGTATTCATTCCCTGGTCCACCAGCGGCGTATTTATCCTTTCCACCCTTGGGGTGGGCGTGTCCCAATACTGGAAATATGCCGTATTGAATTATGTAAACCCTATTTTATCCATTGTCCTGGCCATGTTCGGCATATACGTGCTGAAGGTTGGCGGGGAAGAAAAAAAGAGTCTGTGCCACAGGTTGATTCACAGCCATAAATTGAGCTGACAAATGCGGCCGGACAATTGAGCTGATATGATTGAGGAGAGATAAACCATGATTAAGAATTTTACAGAATTACAGGAGCGGGTCAGGTCATCAAAGCCTTTGGTGGTAAGCGTGGCCCAGGCGGCTGACGAGGAAGTGCTTTTGTCAGTAAAAGCAGCGGCCGACCAGGGCTTCATAAAACCGGTGCTGACAGGAGACAAAGAAAAGATGGGGGAACTTTGCAGCCGCATCGGGCTTATGCCCCTGGAAATCCTTCAGGCCGGCACAGAGGAGGAAGCTGTGGAGCGGGCTGTCAGGGCAGTGCACGACGGCAGCGCCCAGATTTTGATGAAGGGACTTGTGAACACCAGCATCTATATGAGGGGAATCCTCAACCGGGAATGGGGACTCCGCACCGGACGGCTGCTGTCCATGATGGCTGTCTACGAGGCGCCAGGCTACCATAAGCTGCTGTTCTGTTCCGACAGCGGCATCAACGTGGCCCCTGGCCTGGAACAGAAGAAGGACATCCTTAAGAATCTTCTGTACGCGGTTTACAATATGGGAATACAGAATCCCAAGGTGGCGGTACTTACGGCCAACGAGATGGTGGACCCCAAGGTGGTTTCCACAACGGACGCGGCCGGTCTGGTAGACGCGGTCAGAAACGAAGAGGGATTTCTCCCATGTATCATAGAAGGGCCCATTGCGTTTGACGTTGCATTTGACCCAAAGGCAGCGGCCCACAAGAAAATCAACAGCAGGATTTCAGGGGATGTGGATTTAGTCATATTCCCAAACATAGAGGCAGGTAATATCATGGGCAAATCATGGATCCATCTCTGCCACAGCCCATGGGGCGGCATCGTGCTGGGAGCTTCCAACCCAGTCATCCTGGGGTCGCGTTCCGATACAGCAGAAATCAAACTGAATTCCATTGCATTGGCCTGCCTGGCAGCCCAATCAGTCAAATAAACAGGAGGGGTTATTATGTCCAATTCAAAGGTCTCAATCACCGGCAGACAGCTTATTATCGTATTTTTTATGGGTCTGGCATTTGCGGTTGTGTATGCCACGCCCTTTGTACAGTATGTATTTTATGATGATCTTGCAGGAGCGCTTCATGCCACGAATACGCAGCTGGGCTTTCTGATTGCCATTTTCGGAATCGGCAATCTGCTGGCGCCTTTCGGAGGAGCCTTAAGCGATAAATTTAATACCAAGAAAGTCTATCTTTTGGGAATGTTCATCACATGCACCCTGAATTTTCTTCTGGCCATGAATATGAGCTACGCCTTTGCCATCTTCATCTGGGCCGGTCTGGCAGTGGCGGGACTTATCCTCTATTTCCCGGCGCATACAAAGCTGGTGCGCCTGGTGGGGGATGAGGAGAGCCAGGGCACCATATTTGGATTTACGGAGTCAGCCTGCGGCCTGGCAAGCGTCATCATCAATTTCATTGCCCTGGGCCTCTATGCCAAGGTGGCTGTGGGAGCCATGGGAGGCGTGGCCGGATTAAAGGCGGTCATCTTAAGCTATGGCGCAGTGGGACTTATCGCAACCATTGCCCTGGTGTTTTTGCTGCCCGATCCTGAACAGGCAGGGAAAGGCCAGGACAGCGGGGACGGCGGCCGGGAGACAAAGCTGTCCATGAAGGAATGGGTGGGAGTGTTTAAGGATCCCCGTACATGGTTCGCCGGCATAGCGGTATTTGCCACATATTCAACCTACCAGACCCTGTCATACTTTACTCCGTATTTCACAAATGTGCTGGGGGCAACCGTGGTGGGCTCCGGCGCCATCGCCATCATCAGGACCTATGGAATACGTATTGTGGGAGCGCCTTTGGGCGGATATATGGGGGACCGCATCCATTCTGTGTCATCGGTCATAGCCACTGTCCTGGCCTGCGGCGCGGTCATCACGCTGATTTTCATGTTCATGCCCGCGGGAGTGCCGTCAGCCCTCCTGACAGTCATGACACTGGTGATTGGTTTCATGGTACATATTGCAAGGGGCGCCATGTTTGCGGTGCCGTCTGAGGTGAAAATACCCAGGCGCTACGCGGCGTCCACTGCCGGGGTTGTCTGCGCCATCGGTTTCTGCCCGGATTTGTTCCAGGCCGCCATGTACGGACACTGGCTGGACACCTGCGGCAACGCGGGATATACCAGGATTTTTATTTACATCATTGCGATTATGGTGGTCGGGGTCATAAGCGGCGTGGCTACTGTGGTTTATAAGAAGAAATATGTGGCTACGGGCCTGGTTCCGGTGGAAGGAGGGAGTGAGGCTGGGGAAATGTAAAAAGAATAGGATAAGAGATAGAATGGAGCCCGTCAGGACTCCATTTTTTTGGCTGCCGGAAAGTGCTGATAAGATGCCGGAAAGTTTCTTGACAACCACATGTGGGTATGCTAAGATTGAAATAATTCGTACGCGTACGAAAATATGCCTAATAACAGATAAACATGATATTTAAGAGCATTTAATCCCGGGAAAGTAAATGTTCTTTGAATATAAGGAAGCAAATTAATTTATCTTAAACTTAGGAGAAGTCTGTATGGGAGAAAAAGAAAGTGGGGTAAATCCTGCAGGATCGCTGCTGTTTATGTTTTCGCTGGAATCATTTATAGCATTCGGTATTTATGCGGGCTGGTTTCCGGGAGATGCAATGTTATTCGGAGGGGTAATCTATATTTTTTGCGGATTGGCGTACTTTGCCGGGGCATTTGTCTATGCAGGGCAGGGAGATACCTACGGATATAACTGTTGGATCTCTTATGGATTCATTTTCGGTTTCCTGATGGGGGCGGGAAATATTTGCGGTGCGTTGGCCACAACCGTGGGAATCAATGTTCCGTATATGATGTATTCAGTACCTTTAATCATCCTGGGCATTTCAGACACCATTGCATCCATACCTTATTTGAAAGGGGATTCAGTTCCATGGCTGACCTGGTTTATGGCGCATACATGGTGTGTGACTTCAGGCCTGGAGTACTTTTTTTCCATTAAAATATGGTTTAATGTGAATTTGGTGCTGTCGTTTATCGTTGGATGTGGTACCGCTTATATGATGACAAATGAATTTATGATTTCGACCGGCGGAAAGGGACTGCCTATGGGGAAACCGCTGGTCAGGAATTAACAGGAGGAAATGAAATGGGTGAAGATAACACAAAAACAATTATATTAAATGTAAACGGGCGGGATCGCAAGATTCATGATGTAAGAAATTCCGACACATTAGCAGATGTATTGAGGAATAAATTAGGGCTTTTGGGAACAAAAATCAGCTGCGATGAAGGTGCCTGCGGAGCCTGTACCGTCATTGTAGACGGCGAAGCCGCACTCTCCTGTATGGTTTTGGCTGTTTCCATGGAGGGCAAGAGCATTGTCACCATAGAGGGCCTGAGCTCCGGCAATGAACTCCATCCCATTCAGGAGGCATATCTTGAGGAAAGGGGCTATGCCTGCGGGTACTGTACCCCCGGATTTGTTATGACTACAAAGGTGCTGTTGGACCACAATCCCAATCCCACCAAAGCAGAGATTAAAGAGGCTATTGCCGGCAATATCTGCCACTGCGGTGTTTATGAACACATTGAAAAGGCCATTGAAAAAGCGGCAGAAAAGATAAGGGCAGGTGAGTGAGTATGGAAAAGGAACTGAAAGTAGTCGGAAAAGCGAAATAGGATTACACGGGCTTTCGTAAAGTGACAGGCACGGCAAAGTATAGTAATGATTTCAGTTTTACGGATATGCTCTATGCGAAATCACTGCGTTCGCCTTATGCCCATGCCAACATTCTCAGTATTGATACAACAGAGGCTGAAAAGCTTGAAGGCGTAAGTCTGATTATGTCATATAAGAATTTTCCGGATCTGTTTATGGAAAGTATTCATTATTGGGGAATGGATGTTGCCTGCGTAATTGCAGAAACAGCAGAGCTTGCAGGAGAAGCAGCAAAATTAATCAAAGTGGAGTATGAAGAGCTGCCCTTTGTCATTAAAGGGAAGGATGCAATGGAGGAAAATGCTCCCCAGGCAATGCCGGACCGTCCCAATGTTGTCCCATTTAACGAGCATAAGTATTTTATGCAGAAAAATGAAAAGGGACTGTATCAATTAAGGATTCAGGGAGAATTCGACGGTTTCGGCGATGTGGAGGAAGGGCGCAGGGAAAGCGATGTGATCGTGGAAGACAGCGGTTTTGCCTACAGCTTCGCAAGAGCCCCATTGATGAAGCCAACCGCCTGCCGCGCTGATTATTCAGACGGTTACCTGACACTATACATAGATAACCAGGAAGCATCTGTGGTGAGATATAACCTGTCCCGGCGTTTTGGTATTCCGGTATCAAAAATCAGGATTTTTTCTGAGATAAATTCCTGTTCATTTGGAGCCAGGGCAGGAGGCGCAGCAGAAGAGATTCTTAACGGGGCATCCTGTACTCTTTTAGCATGTGCCGCAGCCATACATTTGGGCCGGCCCGTAGCATTTGACTATACGGTTGACGAAGACCAGAGATATCACTGGGGACGGGGCACCTTTGATTCCAGATATGCAATCGGTTTTAAAAGCGACGGAACAATGGTTATGATGGATAGGGAAGTTTACCGTAATGCCTGTACCGGCGAGACAAATGGTGAATCGACCCAGGGGGATGATATTAACGCAACTGGTAATATGTTGTATTCTCATAACTGCAAACATAGTAAACATGTAAAACACAGAGTTTATACAAATTCACCAGGATGGGCCGGCTGGCAGGCATACGGAAATCCTGAGGTATTTCTTCCGGTAATCTCCGTTATGGATGAAGCTGCGGAGAAGCTGGGCATGGATCCAGTGGATTTACATAAAATGAATGTCTGCAGAAAAGGTGACAATTTCCTGAGTACCACATACTCCTTTGGCGGGGCGCAGTATCTGTCTAAAGACGGAATGATTCCCTCCATCGAAGCCGGAGTTAAGCACACAGACTGGTATAGGAGAAGGCAGAAGCCGGAGGAAAAAACAGGACGGATCCGTCACAGTATGGGAATGAGCCCGGCTTTAATGCAGACGGCCGGTCAGAATATTGTCTCCCAGGCCATTGTCATGTTAAACTCAGACGGTTCGGCTTTACTATGCTGTAACATGCAGGATATTGGGCAGGGCGCCCATGCAGCCCAGGTCCAGATTGTTGCAGAGGTTTTTGATATTCCGTATGAAAACGTTAAGATGAGGACCGGCGATACCGATACCCTCTATACCAGTTTTCAGATTGCTTCAAGCGGTACAATCACACAGGGGAAAGCTACCTATAACGCGGCTATGGACGCCAAAACAAAATTACTCAAAAAGACAGCCGAGGTATTAAATGTTGCGGAAAACACGCTGACCATGAAAAACGGCAGGGTGGTTTCCCTGGTTGATCCGGATATGGATATTCCCTGGATTCCTCCGGCTCAGACATGCAATGTACCCGGACTGAATTATGACTACGAAATTGACTGGATGACCAATCTCCCTATGGATGTGGTTGGTTATGGAAGTTCCCACATGGGGCCCGGCGCGACTCCGGCTGAGTTGGGCGCAACTTTTGTGGAGTTGGACGTGGACACTGAGACAGGTGAAATTTTCAATGTTAAAATGTTCCACGCCCAGGATTGCGGCAAAGCCATTAACCCTAAAAATGTGGAGGGAAACTATCTGGGACTTCATCATGGTTTAGAGGCAATGACAGGTGCGGAACAGATTATTGATCCGAATACAGGCAAGCTTCTCAATGATAACTGGTATGACTTTGCTGTCAGCACGGCTTTGGATTCAGATGTTGAGGTGGAGATTATTGAAACATATGATGTGACGCATCCATTCGGTGCCTGCGGCTGCGGACAGGCGATTATGAATGGCCTGCCTGGAGCATTTGCCAATGCGCTTTACAATGCTATTGGTGTAAGGCTAAAAGAAACCCCGTTTACACCAGCTAAAATCCTAAAAGCGCTTGCAGAAAAGGGGGCGGCTAGATAATGAAAAATTTTAGATTTGAGAAAGTGAATTCAGTAGAAGAGGCAGTTGGGCTTATTAAAAGTTGCGAAGGAAAGGCTTGTATTAAAGCTGGCAGTACGGATATCTTAGGGGGACTTAAAAGAGAGATTCATCCGGAATATGCACAGCTGGTGGTAGATATTCTTGATCTGGATGAGTTATCCTACATCAGGGAAGAGGATGGTTTTATTAAAATAGGTGCCCTGACCAGGCTGAAGGCAGTTGCTGGCCATGAACTTCTCAGGAAACACTATACTGTGTTAGCAGAGGCAGCTAGGAGAACCGCGTCCCCTAATCTCCGGTCAATGGGGACAATTGGAGGAAATATATGCCAGGAGAACAGATGCTGGTACTACAGGGCAAGGGATAATTTTTTTCCCTGCAAAATGAAAGGTGGAAAGAGATGTTATGCGCCGGCAGGCGATAACAGAATTCATTCGGTTTTGGGGGCAGTCAATGCCTGCTTTGCAGTAAATCCTTCCGATACGGCTCCGGCCTTACTTGCATTAGGCGCACAGATGGTTACAACAGAACGGGTGATTGATTCAAATGATTTTTGGACAGCAGGATGCAGTGGGTGCACTATATTAAATAAAGGTGAGATTGTAAAGGAGATCCGGTTTAAAACAGCAGAGGACATGAGGAGCGCATTCCTTAAGCATGCACTGCGCCCCACAATTGATTTCCCAATTCTCAACTGTGCAGTTGTAAATAGAAATGGTGAAATTAAAATCGCTCTCAATGGTGTATATCCGATACCATACAGACCTCTTGAAGCCGAACAATTAGTGAGTGGGACAGAGATGACAGAAGAATTGGCAGCTAAAGCAGCAGAGCTTGCGTTTGCCAAAGCGAGAGCGCTATCCGGAAACGGCCATAAAATTCAGATTGCCAAAGCATACATAAAAACACTGCTGATGGAAACCGGACGGTAAAAGGAGGGGGCATGCAACATAAATCTAATTATACAAAAGGCATATTGTTTGGTATTGGTAATGCGGTATTGTGGGGAACATTTGGGGTGTTCTTTACTTTAATGCTCCAGGGCGGTCTGAGCGAAGTGGCTGTTTCATCGGTTGGGCCAACTGCCATTTTGCTGTTTTTCGGCATTAAGACATTGATAAAAAATCCGGGTGCTTTTAAAATAAGTCTGAAAAACTTTATAATCATTTCCGGCTGTGGAGGAGTCATTATTTCAATCCAGTTTTTTGCCGCTGCAAAAGCCCTTTCCTATGTCAGCCAGGGGATTTACACGATTGTTGAGTTTTCACATGTATTTTTGTTAATGGTCTTAACTTCACTTATTTTTAAATACAAATTCAACCGTGGCAAGGTCATTTCTTTAATACTTGCTGTAATCGGCCTGTGTTTTGTCCTCAATGTGTTCGTGCCGGACGGATACATCCAGCCCATGGGCATATTATGGATGGGAATTAACTGGTTCTCCCAATGCGCCCTTGCCATTTTGCTTAAATCTGTTCTCAATTCAGGGGTGGACAGCGACGTGGTGTTGGTTTATTATAATATGGGAGCTGCTTTGATTTACTGGGCATCCTGTCCGCCGTGGGAAATCGTTGCCCAGGTCATTCATTCCAATGCCGTGGGAAAACTGATTTTGGCTATCGTTGGCTTTATTGTATTAAATCAGTTATTGTCAACCTACTGCTGGATTCAGTCAATGTCAAATATCGATCCGGCCATCACCAATGCGCTGAACGCAATTGCACCGATTACATCATTGGTATTGGGATACTTTATATTTGCTGAAAAGATTTCGCTGATTCAGGGGGCAGGGGTGCTGATCGTGCTGGTATCGGTCTTTGTACTTAATAAGTCGTCAGATCACGAAGAATCATTGGATTAAATAAAAGATGCAGATTGCTGCTCCGCTGTGTGGCGGGGCAGCAATGTTATTTTGTGGGTAAGCCGGGTTAACTGTAAGTCACTTTAAAATCTGGGGTTATCTGCAGGTTAATATTTTGAGATAATACCCTTGAAAGATTTATTTTCTGCTTCAAATCTTCTCTGCTTTTTACGAACATGGAATAGTAAGAAAACAAAAAGAAATCAATCAGGTATTCTTCGTCAGGGTCCTCAAATTTGTGATTGAAGAGGTCGTATACAAACCGGATTTCCATTCCGCTGACCAGGGATGTTATAACAGGAAGGTTGAATTCTGTCACAGGGTAGAACAGTTCATGGTCCTCTGCTGCCAAATTCAGGATAGATGATATAAATTGCCGGTTCATCTTATAATTGACAGAGCGGAATGCCTCAATGCTGCAGATTTCGCTGTAAAACCGTTTGGCATGTTGGTTGCTGTGAATTGCGGTGTAGTATACCCGATAGGAAGTGATGTCACGCATGAAGGCATCTGTATATGGATCCGTTTGATGTTCCAGTATTGTATAAACATCTGATATGATGGCAGATGAAAATTCCTTGTAAATATCGATAGCCAGTGAATCCTTACTCTCAAAGTGATAAGTGAATGTTCCTAACTTGATATTTGCCTCGGCACAAATATCCTTTACTGTTGTGTTAATATAACCTTTTTCGTAAAATAGTTTTTTGGCAGCCGCATAAGTTTTTTCCTTTGTCAGCATGCCTTTTGTCATCTTAGTCATAGAAAAACCCCTTGTCTGAGTATATCATATCTTATATGATAATAAAACAGCAAGTTAAGGGTACAAAATTTTTCCTGTAATTTTTCCTTCCATGAGTAATAATAAAAATACAGGAGAAACTTGTTTAGAGTGTTTTACACCTGTATCGGGCGAATGAATCAAATGAATCATCCGGAGAACATAAAATGTGAGAGGAGCGAAACAATGAGCAAAGCGTACGATGAGTTAAGGACATACATGGATAAGGCCATGGCCATCAAAACAGCCATGATGCTGTTTGAGTGGGACAACGAGACACTGGCCCCCAGGGAAGCGGGAGAGCTTACCTCCAAGGTGATCGGGGTACTGTCAGGGGAGTATTTCCAGGCAGTGACCTGTGATGAGATGAAGAAACTGCTGGAGAAATGCCGGGATGACAAAAGTCTGACCGCGGCAGAGGCCGCCAATGTAAGGGAGCTGCTGGAAGAGAGGGAGCAGATTTGCCCTATTCCCCAGAATGAATACCAGGAATTCGCCCGCCTCACAGCCAGGGCTACCAGCGTTTGGGCCAGGGCAAAAAAAGGACCAGGATTTTGAGGCGTTTGCCCCCACCCTTGAGAAGGTCATCGAATTCCAGAAAAAGTTTGCTGGATACAGGGCAAAGGATGGAAAAAAGCTGTACGATGTGATGCTGGATGACTATGAGAAGGGCTTTTCCATGGAGAACCTGGACCGGTTCTTCGGCGTGCTGAAAAAGGAACTGGTACCCTTTCTCAAGAAGGTGATGGAAGAGGGAAAGAAGATAGAGGACTCCTTCTTAAAGGGCGATTACCCGGAGGAAAAGCAGGAGGAACTGGGGCGGTTCCTGGCGGAATATGTGGGATTTGACTTTGAGCGGGGGGTCATGGCGGTCAGCGCCCATCCTTTTACCACAAACCTTCACAACAAGGATGTGCGCATCACCACCCATTACACGGACTGCGTTGACAGTTCCCTGTTTTCTGTCATCCATGAGGCCGGCCATGCTATCTATGAACTGGGCATAGGGGATGATCTGACTCTGACGCCTGTGGGCCAGGGGGCCAGCATGGGTATGCATGAATCCCAGTCACGGTTTTTTGAGAACATCATTGGCCGCAGCCGTTCCTTCTGGGTTCCCATATATGCCAGGATACAGGAGATGTTTCCGGAACAGTTGGGCAAGGTGGACCTGGACCAGTTCGTGGAGGCGGTCAACAAAGTTACCCCGGGATTGATCCGCACCGAGGCCGACGAACTGAGCTACAGTCTCCATGTGCTGATTCGCTATGAGATTGAGAAGATGCTGATTGAGGAAGATTTGGATGTGGAGAAGCTGCCCCAGCTCTGGGCTGACAAATATGAGGAGTATCTGGGTGTGCGCCCGGAGAATGCGGCGGAAGGAGTGCTTCAGGATATCCACTGGTCTCAGGGCTCCTTTGGGTATTTTCCGTCCTATGCCCTGGGCAGCGCCTTTGGAGCCCAGTTGTATTATCATATGAAGGAAATCATGGATTTTGACGGCCTGCTTAGGGAAGGCAAGGTGGATGTGATACGGGATTATCTCAGGGAACACATCCACCAGTATGGAAAGTTAAAAGACAGCCGCCAGATACTGAAGGATGTGACCGGGGAGGACTTTAATCCGGAATATTATGTCAGGTATCTGAAGGAAAAATACTCCGCCTTATACGGACTGTAGCAGATTTGCAGCAGAACCAGGCACCCCGCTTGTAATACCGCCTTTTTCTGGTAGAATGACTCTGAGTAAGAAATACCAACAACAAAGGAGAACGGATATGTCTGACTGTAGGAAGTATGTGGACTATATAATGGAGCAGGCCAGGAACCTGTTATCCATTGACAGTCCTTCCGGCTATGGCAGGGAAGTCACGGAGTACCTGTTAAAGGAATTGGACGCATTGGGGGTGCCGGCCAGGCGCACGGTAAAGGGAGGAGTCATCGCTGATTTTGGCGGCAGGAATAAGGAGGACGGAATCCTTCTGGAGGCCCACTGTGATACCCTGGGCGGCATGGTTGCCCAGATTAAGGAAAACGGCAGGCTGAAGCTGACCAATATAGGAGGCATGAAGCCGGCCAATGCCGAGGCTGAGAATGTGCGGATTGTCACCAAGGCGGACGGGATCTATGAGGGTACCTGCCAGCTGGTGGATGCCTCTGTACATGTAAACGGCGACTATGAAAAGACCGAGCGCACATGGGATACGGTGGAAGTGCTGGTGGATGAGGATGTTACGTGCAGGGAAGACGCAGTGAAACTGGGCATCATGCCCGGCGACTATGTGTGCTTTGAACCCAGGACAAGGATTACTTCATCCGGTTATATCAAGAGCCGTTTCCTGGACGATAAGCTGTCCGCGGCCATCTTGATGGGATATGCCAAATATCTTAAGGAGGAGTCCGTGACACCGGAGCGCCGGGTATATGCCCATTTTACCATCTATGAGGAAGTGGGGCATGGCGGCTCTGCCTCTGTTCCGGAGGGCGTGACCGAAGCCTGGTCCGTGGACATGGGCTGTGTGGGAGAGGGCCTTCAGTGTACGGAGCGTGAGGTATCCATCTGTGCAAAGGACAGCGGCGGCCCCTATAACTACGATATCCTGTGCCGCCTGGTAGAGCTGGCAAAGGAGCATGGAATCGGCTATGCCGTGGATGTGTATCCCCATTACGGTTCTGATGTCGAGACCACCCTGAAAGCTGGCCATGACGTGCGCCATGCCCTGATTGGGCCGGGCGTCTATACATCCCATGGATATGAGAGAAGCCACAGAGACGGCGCAGAGAATACGTTCCGGCTGATTCAGGCATATATCGGGTAAGTCTGGGAAAATATTATATAATAACCTAAATATCGCCTGCCGGCATGAGAACGGTGCGGCGATATTTTTTGTGCAGTAAAAGGCATGGCACATAGGTATGTCCTGCGGTTCATATATTAATGATAGGGGAGTGCCCTGATTCGGGCAATTTTCCCGTGTCAGCATACAGGAAGGAGGGGATTGGATTTTATGAATAAACGCATCATATGGGCGGCCCTCACCGGGCTCATGGTGCCTTATGTAGGAACCCTTGCATGGACAGGCACAATCCGGGGAGAGGAGCTGCGCTATGAGCAGCAGAAGGAAATATCCGGCAGGCGGCGGATTCTTTTGGACCGGACCGGCGGCTCCTACTATATGGATATGGAGGAATACCTGCCCGGAGTCATTGCCAGGCAGGTGCCGGTGGAGTATGAGCCGGAAGCACTGAAAGCCCAGGCCATCATTGCCAGGACATACATATGCAGGCAGATGGAGGGCACCGGGGATGAGGAAGAGATAGCGGAATCCGCCCTGGATATGGATTATCTGGAGGCGGACCAGTTAAAAAAGCTGTGGGGTTCCAGCCGGTTCCCGGAATATTACAAAAAACTGGAGGACGCGGTAAAGGCCACCTCCGGTATTGTCATAACCTACGAGGGAAAATGCATTGATCCCATGTATTGCAGGGCCACGGCCGGCATGACGAGACAGGGTGATTTTACCCATCCCTATCTTCAGACCGTGGACTGCCCCGGAGATGTGGAGGCAGAGGGATATATGCAGATGCTTTCCTTTTCCAGGGAATCGTTTGTATCGGATATCAACAGCATTCCGGCCGGGGAATCAGGCGCCAGGACCGTTGAGGCATCCCAGGTGCCGGACACCATACAGATTGTGTCCAGGGACGATGCCGGGTATGTGGATACCGTACAGATTGGCAGTGCCGGATACACAGGAGAGGAGGTGCAGTATGCCCTGGGCCTGGCTTCCTCCTGCTTTGTGCTGGAGCCCTATGAGGACGGAATCAGGGCAGTGGTGAAGGGCATTGGGCACGGCTACGGGCTGAGCCAGGCCACTGCCAATGAGAAAGCAAAGGAGGGATGGAAGGCCGAAGATATCCTTGGATATTTTTATAAAAATATTGCTTTCATTTCTGAATAAGTAGCCTTGGTTTGGTAAGAATAGTACCGAGGTGATAAACGTGAAAGAGAAAGTAAACCAGATGTTCAAGGATAAGCTGTTTCTTGTCATGCTAGTGTTAGGCCTGCTGACTATAGTAGCCGCAGCAGGAGTGATTACCGTACAAAGAGGAAAAGGTAATGAGACCAATCCATACCTTGAAGTGCCCCAGCCAGAAATGATTGCCCAGGAGACCGCACCGGAAATGCCGCAGGTGGCAGGTGCCTCTGATGCGGCAAAAGAGACACAAAAGAGCGAGCCGGCTCCTACCAAGGCGGCCGTGGCCCAGAACGCCAACCAGGGAAATGACCTGGCGGCGGAAGCTGGAGCGGGAAAGGATGCAGCCGATGCGCTGGTGCTGAATTTTACAGATACCAGCAAGATGGAATGGCCCGTTAAGGGAAATGTGCTTCTGGACTACAGCATGGACCAGACCATTTATTTCCCCACCCTGGACCAGTACAAATGCAATCCCGGACTGGTGATCCAGTCTGATGTGAGCACTCCGGTGGGTGCCCCGGCCAATGCAAGGATACTGGAAGTGGGCTCCAATGAGGAAATTGGAAATTACGTTGTCATGGACCTGGGCAATGAGTACACAGCTACCTGCAGCCAGTTAAAGGAAGTCTGCGCGGCAGAGGGCGAGTACCTGAAAAAAGGGACAGACCCTGGGCTACGTGTCAGAGCCGACCAAGTATTATTCCGTGGAAGGCGTCAATGTATTCTTTGAGCTGAAACACCAGGATAAGACGGTGGACCCCTTGGATTATATGGAATAGGGTCCTTAGCATTACCGGGAAAACGTAAATAGCGGAACGTAATACAGGAAGAGCAGAAAGCAATGTGATGTTTTCTGCTCTTTCTTTTTGTACGCAAAATAAGGATAAAACCGCCTCATAACAAGAAAATACCATCCCGGCATGAAAGTACAACTCAGGAAAACACGAAAGTATTCCTCCGGCATTGATTGCAAATTGACTAAAAACACCGGGGTATTGTATGATTGGGTTGTACAAAATAAACATGCAAGCTTGCAGCACATGTAAAATGGAAGAAAAATAGGATAAGCAGAAAGAAAACAGAAGAAAGCATAGTGTATAGGAGGATTATGATGAATAAGAAATTGATTGCGCTTTTAACCTGTGCGGCCATGTCCGCGTCAGCCATGACAGGATGCGCTTCCTCAAATGGGGGAGCGTCCGGTGAGGGAAATACAGAGGCAGCAGGGGACGGCAGCGGAAAGGTTACCATAAAGGTACTGGACAATTACGGCGGCATGGTGGAGGAGATGATTTCCGTATATGAAGAGCTCAACCCGGAGGTCAACATTGAATATGAATATGTTCCCTCGGATTCCTACTATTCAAAATTCACTGCGCTGAATGTGGCAAACGAACTGCCGGACGTGGTCATGACCAACTCCCAGTTCATCGGGGATCAGGTGCAGAGCGGCCTGCTGGTGGACCTGACTGACGCAGTGGAAAACGGACAGAATTATGAGAAGGATGCAAACTGGGGAGAGACGATCAATCCCACCCTGTTGAGCAACTGCAAGGCAACCCTTAAGGCAATCGGTTCTGACTATGCGGACAAGCTGTACGGCGTGCCCTTTACCATGACTACGGTGGCTGTTATCTACGATAAGAATGTATATAAGGAATTGGGACTGAATGTGCCATCCACATGGGAAGAGTTTGAGAAAAACTGCGAGGCCATAAAGGCGGCCGGAAAGATTCCCGTATCTATGCAGCAGCAGAACATGGACTGGTGGCCGAGAATCTTCTGGGACCAGTACTGCCGTGAGGAGTTAGATGCCAATCCCAACGCCTTCGAGGACGGTTCCATGACCTTTTCTTCCGAGAGCGTGAAAAAGGGCCTTGAAAAGTTCAAATATATGTGGGACCAGGGATGGTTCCCGGAGTCCGGCCTTACCGGCAACAGGGAGACCATGCAGCAGCTCTTTGTGCAGAAGGAGCTGGTACAGGTCATGCTGCAGCCCAACTACCTTTCCTACCTGACGGAAAATGTGCCTGAGGGAGTGGAGCTGGCTTCCTATGCCCTGCCGGGCGTGGAGGGAAAGCCAGCCAGATGTCTGGGCGGATCCAGCAGCATCTGGGCAGTGACCAATTCCTCCAAGCACCAGGAGGAGGCCATTGAGTTCGTGAAGTTCATGACCTCCAAGACTGCATTTTCCGAAGACTACGCAAAGTTTATCAACCCCGGACTTACCAACTTTGAGCTGACCAGCGACAACGAGGCCATGCAGGGATATATTGATGCTGGTAAAAATGGCTTTATCCCCGACATCTATGTGCCTGTGAACATAACAACGGAAATCCAGAACACGTTCCTGACGGATCTGGAGCCCAATTACCTCTTAGGCACCTATGACATTGATTATGTGACGGATCAGCTGAACCAGCTCTATGAGGAGACATATCTGTCCAACCTGAACTGACATAGGGCATAACCGCAGGCAGTATAACCGCAGGCAGTATAACTGCAGGCAGTATAACCGCAGGCAGCATAACCGCAGGCAGCATCATCACAGGCAGTTTCACCAGACACAGCCCGGAAATCAGGCTGTAAGGCAAGGCGGCGCAGGAACAGACACAGGTTCCTGCGCCGTATCTGGCAATGCCCGCCCCACCGAGAGGAGATATAAAAATGAAATCATCCCAAACATTAAAAGAAAGGAAGGAAATGATGACAGCGCTGGCACTGATTGCCCCCACCATCATTGTCATGGTCATTTTCCTTTACATACCCTTTGTCAACGCGCTGCAGACCAGTTTTTACAAGTACAACGGGCTGGGAGCCCTGGAACATTTTGTGGGACTTAAGAATTACGCCAAGGTACTGGCAGACCCCAAGTTTGTCCGTTCTTTGTGGAATACATTTTACCTTATCATGGTCAGCTTTCTTGCCATTCCCATCGGGTTTGTGTTTGCCTATATCCTGCATGTGGGCGTACCGGGCAAGAAAATCTTCAATGCGGGTCTGTTCATCCCCTATCTGATATCCATGGTGGTGGTGGGATGTATATGGAGAATCATCTATGACCCGACCATCGGACCGGTGGACCAGTTTCTTAAAATGGCTGGACTGGGAAAGTACGCAAAGGCCTGGCTCAGCCGTCCGGAGATAGCCCTCTGGGCCATTGCGGTTACCTGGATATGGCGTTCCCAGCCATTTAATATGCTGATTATGTATGCCAATATAACCAAAATGCCGGAGGATTTTCTGGAGGCGGCCCAGATTGACGGCGCTAATTTCTGGCAGAAGCTGTTTTATATCATCATCCCCTATTTGAAGCCCACCTTTGCGGTGCTGGCCATGCTGACCGTGACTAACGGACTCAGGCTCTTTGACCTGATATGGGTCATGACCCAGGGCGGGCCGGGAGGCGCTTCCGACGTAATGACATCCTATATCTACACAAAGGCATTTACAAACAGGGACTTCGGCGCAGGTACTGCCGCCTCCGTCATACTGATACTTATTATGGTGGCGATTATGGCAGTTAAAACCATTGTCCAGAAGAGAAGGGCAGGGAGGGCTTCATGATGAATAAGAAAAATATGTATAAATGGTTTCTGTTCCTTTTTATGCTGCTGGCATTCTTCATATCCGTATACCCCCTTTTGTGGGTGGTGATCCAGTCCCTTAAGACAGAAACGGAGTTTCTGGAGAGCATCTGGACCCTGCCGGCCAGGCTCAATTTCCAAAACTATGCCACGGCCTGGAATGACGCCGGTATGTCCCAGTATTTCATGAACAGCGTGGTGGTTACCCTGGTAACCACGGCCGTGAACCTGGTGTTTGTCACCTGCGCCGGATATGCCTTCGCAAAGCTTAAATTTCCGGGAAAGACCTTCTTTTATTACATGATTATCTTCAACCTGCTGATACCCACGGCCATCATTCTGCTGCCCATGTTCACCATGGTAAACCGGATGCACCTGGTCAACACCCTTCCGGCCCTGGTGTTCCCTTATTTCCAGGGATTTGCCCCCATGGGACTGATTATCTGCCGGAACTATTTTGAGGATCTGCCCGACGAGCTGATGGAGGCGGGTAAACTGGACGGATGCAGCAACATGCAGGTGTTCCGTAAAATCATGCTGCCCCTTGCAAAGCCCATCCTGGCCACCATGGCCATTCTCTCGGCCATGCAGGTGTGGAATGAGTATCTGTGGGCACTGACCTCCATTACGGATGAGAGCAAATATACGCTTTCCGTGGGCGTGGCCCTGTTCAATAAGAAAATAGAGACAGTGGGCTATACCCCTGTGTTTGCGGCCCTGTCCATCAGCGCCCTTGTGATTGTGGTGATATACCTGTGTATGCAGAAGAATTTCGTTAAATCCATTGCTGCGGGTGCGGTGAAGGGATAGGAGGAAGGTTATGGATTTGATTCATGATTTTAAGGACCCGGGAAGGGAGTACAGCGTGCTGGCCTTCTGGTTCTTAAATGGAGAACTGGAGAAGGAACGTCTGGCCCGGCAGATTGGCCAGATGGTGGAAAAAGGCGTGTACGGAGGTTTTCTGCATCCCAGGGCCTACCTTAAGACTCCCTACCTGGAGGACGCATGGTGGGATGCCGTGGGAGCCTGTGTGGAGGAGTCCAGGAAGCAGGGATTTGCTCCCTGGCTCTACGACGAGTACGCGTGGCCCAGCGGCACCGCGGGCAGTACCTTTGAATACGGATTCCAGAAGCCCTCCAGGATACTGTCCCGGGGAAGGGACAACATGGCAAAGGGACTGCGGGTGGTGAAAAAAGAGGCCGGGGAAATGGGCTGCGGAAATAAGGACGCCGGGAAACCGGGCGCTATAAAACCGGGCGCCATAAATTCGGCATCAATGCCGTACCATGTGGCGGAGAAAGACGGGTTTGTCTATGAGTTTTATGAGAACGTATTTGAAAAGGCCGTGGACTATCTGAATCCAGATACCATTGCCTCCTTCATAAAACTGACCCATGAGGAATACAGGAAGCGGTGGGGAGAGGATTTCGGAAAACTGATACCGGGTATCTTTTTTGACGAAATTTACATGATGGGAAATCCCCTGCCCTGGACGGACCGGCTGCCGGGACGGTTCCGGGAGACATACGGTTATGATATCCTGGATGAACTGCCCTCTCTTGTGGACGGCGCGTCTGACCGGGACCGGCAGGTGCGGAAGGATTATTTCTCCCTGGTGACCTCTATGTACGAGGAGGCATTTTTCAGGCAGATATCAGACTGGTGCGGGAAATACGGCCTTAAGCTGACAGGCCATACAGAGGAGTTTTTGTGGGAGCATCCCAGAAGGCAGGGCGATTATTTTAAGACCATGCGCCATCTCATGGTGCCGGGCTCTGACTGCCATGATTACCGGTACCGGTATCCCAGAAGGATTACATACTGCGAGCCCAAGTATTCCGTGTCCGTGGCCAGGATATACGGAAAGGAGAGGGCTATGTCGGAAGCCCTGGGAGGCGCGGGATGGAACTGCACCATGGAGGAATTCAAAAAGGGAATCAATACCCTGGCCGCCATGGGAACCGGCATGTTCATCCTTCACGGATTCTACTATGAATGTGAGCACCAGGGTTCCCAGAGCGACTGGCCCACCAGCTTTTTCTATCAGAATCCCTACTGGGACTATTTTAAGATATTTGCAGACTATATACGACGGCTGTCCTTCATGAACAGCCAGGGAAGTCCTGTAGTGGATTATGCCATCCTTTATCCCATAGGGGATATGGATGAAAATATGGAAAACGGAGAGGAAAATCCTGCCGGGCAGGCCATAAACAGCGGATTCCACCAGGCCCTTAACATCATGATAGAACACCAGCTGGACACGGATATGGTGGACGAGGAATCCATTTTAAATGCCCGTATATGCGGCGGAAAGCTGTGCGTGGGGCAGCAGCGTTTTAAAGTGCTCCTTCTTCTGGAAGGAGGAAGCCTGATGGATGAAACCGTGGAAAAGCTGGAAGCGTGGACAAAGGACGGCGGCAGCGTCCTGTTTTACCGGACCGGGCTGGCTGGCGGGAATCTTGCGGACAAAGGAGGACGCACGGCCCTGAAGGGAAACGTCCACAGCATCAGCGGTATTGCGGAGGCAGCAGCCAGTCTGGCCCCGCCGTCCGCGTCCGTGATTTACGGGAATCCCGGCGGCATCTTTTTGAATCATAGAACGGCAGGGGATTATGACTATTATCTGGTGGCCAACAGCAGTGATGAAAGGCGGAATCTGGTACTGTCCTTCTGCCACAATTCAACGCCGATCCTTCTTGATATTGAAAAAGGGGAGATGGTGCAGGCGGTATACAGGCCGGTAAAGGGCATGCAGATGCCCGGAGGCCGGCAGGATGAAGGCGTCTATCTGTACCTGGATTTGGAACCGGGGGAAGCCGTCTATGTACTGTTTGGTCTGGGAGAAGATACGGTCAGCCGTGCAAAGCCGGCCCTTACAGGGGATATACGGTGGGAGGAAGAGTGGATTACGGGTAAATGGAAGTTTCTTCCTCTTTCTCCGTCCTGCCGGAATCATGGAGACGGGATATATGATGGGGAGAGTACGGATCTGGAAATCCCTGTCGCTGAATTCACCTATGATGTGTCCTCCGGGACAGAGACAATCCGGATCTGCAACCAGTCCGGGGAGGAGGGGGCATGCGGCCGCCACCTGAGCCTATGGAGCGGGCAGTGGATTACACGCAGACGCAGCTGGAATGACCAGCTGGATGCATCGGATCTGTATTTCAGAAAGACCGTATTCCTGGAAGATATGCCTGAAAGGGCGGAGTTCTGCGTGGCAGCGGTGGACTCCTTTGAATGCTTTATCAACGGAACCATGGTTTACAGGGGAATCAGCAACGGGGAGTCTGTGGTATTTGAGGACAAAGGCCTGCTGGTACAGGGGGAGAATACTCTGGCAATCCACGTGACAAACCACAAACCGTTAATGGACGTATACGTCTGCTCCGCAGAGGAGCTGCCACCGGACCGTTTCATTTCCCTTCTGATGGAGGGAACCATAGTATGCAAAACCAGCGTGGAAACTGTGAAAAGCGACAGCACCTGGATTGTAAACGACAGTCTGAGGGATGGATGGGAACAGCCGGATTCGGACGGGCGGTTCACGGCAGCCGGCTTTGACGTCCAGAAGGTCAAAAATTTCAATTATCCTGGTCTGGAGCATGTGTGGCTGCATGCCTGGGAAAGAGGAAAACCGCCTTTGAAGCCATGGGGCGACCTTCCGCTATTCGGGCAGACCCTGGCCTACCCGAGAAAGCTCTGGTATACAGTCACAATACCTGCCGGAGCCTCGGTTATCCATGAGCCTGTTACCGCCGGAGCCGTAACCTGCATGCTGGACGGCAAAGACGTACAGTGGGAAAATGGAAGATGCATCCTTCCGGACAATGAACGCATTCACATACTCACCATACAGGTAACGGCATACGGCAGCGGAGACGGGCTGAAACAGCCGGTCCGCGTGTCCATGGAGGAGGTCAGTACCAATCTTCAGGACTGGCGTATGCTTGGACTTCCATGGTTTTCCGGAAAGTGCAGGTATACAAACACATGGTCCGTAAAGCAGCCGGAAGGCACGTATATGCTGGAGCTTGGCGGGGTAAACCACTGTGCCCAAATCTGGGTAAACGGCAGGCTGGCGGATACAAGGCTGTGGCGTCCCTACAGGGCGGACATCACGTCCCTGCTCCGCCCGGGGGAAAATGAGATTAACGTAGTGGTATCCAATCTGGCGTCCAATGAACGCCGTCACATGCTGGTGGACGAGGGAATGGCCCTGGGTTGGAACCGTTACTGGAACGAGGATAACATGGACCGGGACAGCCGGAATTATGTATCAGGCCTTCTGGGACCGGTAAGGCTGCTTCACTTGGCTTCCCCGGAAAACAAATGATTGTAAAATGGGTATGCTTGCCTTAATATATAAATAAACAGTGATATTACGAGGTGAGACATGATACGTTTTGAAAAGGTGGGTAAGGAAAAGCTGGAGGACCTGGTTAAGACGAGAATCCAGGTCCTGAGGGCGGCAAACCAGCTGGATGGTTCGGAGGATATGGGGCGGACGGAGCAGGAATCCCGGTCTTATTATGAAAAAAGCCTGGAGGATGGCAGCCATAGCGCCTATCTTGTATACGATGGGGACCGGATTATCGGGACCGGAGGAATTAGCTTCTACCAGGTCATGCCCACATATCATAATCCGACGGGGATGAAGGCGTGTATCATGAATATGTATACAGATCCGGAGTACAGAAGGAAAGGCATTGCCATCAGGACACTGGATTTGCTGGTACAGGAGGCCAGGAGGCGGGGGATCCATTTCATTGCATTGGAGGCCACCGCCATGGGACGGCCGCTGTATGAGAGGTACGGCTTCTGTAAGCTGGAGGACGAGATGTATCTGCCGGAATGACCTGCCCCCGGCAGGCGTATTGCACAAACAGGTACTGGACAGCCCCATTTTGTGATACAATGGTTTACAGAAAGGATGTGATGCAGCCGTGATACGTTATGCGACGCAAAAGGACGAAAATGCCATCTATGAACTGCTCTGTGAGCTGGAGGGAACCAGCCTGGACAGGGAGGGGTTCCATGAAGCGTATGAGGATTATCTGGAGGATAACAAAATGCACTGCCTGGTGGCGGAGCGGGATAAAGAGGTGGTGGGAGTCCTGAATCTCCGCATCGGCACCATGCTGTGCAGATGCGGCAAAATCGGGGAAATCGTAGAGCTGGCGGTGAAGGAGGGCAGACGCTCCCAGGGGATTGGCCATGGGCTTTTTCAGGAGGCGTACCACATTGCCCGGGAAGCCGGCTGCGTGCGTTTTGAGGTAAGCACCAACTGGACAAGGCTGGGCGCCCACAGGTTCTATGAGAGGGAGGGAATGGAACGGAGCCATTACCGGTTTATCCGCTATTTCCCAATAAAATAGAAAGCGAATATAGAAAGCGAACAATGTACCAACCGCGCACAGGGTATAAAAAGTGCACAATATATATGATTCCAAAGTTTGTGTATATTTGTGCATTACAGTGTTCCAAAAAAATGGTATAGTAATAGCTGCAATATGGCTGTAACTTTTCCCGTGAAGGCCATTCACGGAAGGTTGCGGCTTTTTTATTTGCGTAAATAAAAAAACGGAGGTAATTATGAATCAGAATGCAAACCAATATATGGCGGAAGAGTCCGTAGGAAAGCTGATGCTGAGATTTTCCATTCCCTGCATCATGTCGCTGCTTGTGTCCGCCCTCTATAATATTGTAGACCAGATATTCATCGGACGCGGGGTGGGCTTTTTGGGAAATAGAGCCACCAACGTGGTATTCCCTGTCACCATCATCGCCCTGTCCCTGTCTCTGTTGGTGGGCGACGGGTGCGCAGCCTACCTGAGTATCTGCCAGGGACGCAAAGACGGGGAACACGCGCACCGGAGCGTGGGCAATGCAGTGGCCTTTATCGCAGCTTCAGGGATAATACTCACCCTTCTGTATGCCTTTTTCAGAGACAGTATTCTGTGGGGCTT
>JAJQEA010000246.1 GCA_021201905.1 Clostridia bacterium | reverse complement strand
ACTGAATGATGGTTCTAATTTATATCAAACAGAGAGTTGAGTGGTGGATAAATTTTCCTGTATACCAGGCCCGGCTCAAAGGGGCTGTTGCACTGATTGCTGTCCAGGAGCAGGGGTATGGGGAGATAAGCGACACGGCCCTTAACGCACAGGACATAGCAGGGCCCGCTGACGCCCCGGCCTTTTCCATGTCCCGGGCAGACGCTGGTGTGCTGAAGGCGGCCATGGGGGAGGAAAATCAGGTGCGGGTGCGTCTGGACGCATCGTCCACGGTGCGTAAGGATCAGGAGTCGTACAATATCATAGGAACCATACCGGGGACAGAAGAAGGAATGATACTGCTGTCGGCCCATTACGACTCCTATTTCAGCGGATTTCAGGACGACAATGCCGCGGTGGCCATGATGCTGGGCATAGCCAGAGCCGTGCTTCGGTCAGGATATAAGCCCAGAAAGACACTTGTGTTCTGCGCCATGGCTGCGGAGGAGTGGGGCGTGGTGAATTCCAAATACGACTGGTCCGCCGGCGCATATGAGCAGGTGTTTACGGCCAGGCCTGACTGGGCGGGAAAGGTGATTGCGGACCTGAATTTTGAATTGCCCGCCCATGCCCATGGCAGAAAAGATGCTGTGCGGTGCGTGTATGAGTATAGGGATTTCCTGGAGGAATTTATAACCGGTTCGCCGGCCGGTATTTTTACCTGCCAGCCATATCCGGAGGGAGTGGAAGTGCTGAGCCCCATACAGACCTGGTCGGATGATTTTTCCATGGCCATCGGGGGAATTCCCTCCATGGTCAATGATTTCAGCGCAGGGGAATTCATGGAGACTCATTACCATTCCCAGTATGACAATGAAAACTTTTACCAGGAACCGGTGTACCGATTCCACCATGAGATGTACGCCGGCCTTGTCCTGGCTTTTGACAGGACAGCCGCAGTGCCTATGAATTTTGCAAGACTGTTTGAGGGCGCGGCGGCCAGTATTGACAGCAGCGTCTGCCGCGGGGCGGGAGCCGGCCTGCCGGGGCTGCGTGTGGTTCTGGACCGGGGAATCGAGGCAGGAGAAGCCCTTTATGGAAAAATAAGGGAGATAAACAGGATATACGGACGGCTTCTGGACCGCGGCGAGGAAGAGAAAGCCGTTAAACTGGCAGCGGAGTGCCGGCCTCTTAACCGGGAACTTCTGCGCATCTTTAAAAAGGAACAGGATTATTTTGTCAGGCTGAGCTGGCACGACGATGTGCTTTTTCCCCAGCAGGCTGTCCAGGAAAATGTAAGGGCCATGGACAGGGCCATTGTCTGTCTTGAAAATCGTGACCTGACCGGAGCCCTGGAGGCTGTCTATACCATAGACAACAACCGCTACGCGTTTTTGTTTGAGGAGGAGGTCTATACCTATTTCACGGAATACGTCCTGAACCAGCCCGCCGACCGGCTTAAATGGGGGGCGGGAAGGATTGTCCATCACCAGAACCTGTTTGGACTGGTTGAGAGCCTGAAAGCCAAGGCGGGGGAAGAAAACCCGGATATCCAGGAGGAATATGATGTCCTTGTCAGGGCGAGGGAAAACCAGCTTTGCTGCTATGAGGATGATATCCGGTACATGATGGCATCCGCCGGCAAACTTCTGGAGGCAATCCGTCAGGCCGGGCAATGGGCTTTGAACATAAAAATGAAGTTAGATACAGATGAGAGTAAGATACAGGAGGAGTAAATGAGAGATGGAAAGCCGGCAATTATACAGGGTCAGGGAGGAGGACCTGCCCAGATTGGAGAAACTGCTGACAGGGTGTTTTGAACACGACCCATTATACTGCAAACTGATCCCGGATGAGGAGATAAGGAAACGGCTTCTGCCGGAGCTGTTTGCCTGTGACCTGACAGAATTCTATGAGACCTGCGAAATATACTCGGACAGCCCGGAGATGAATTCCCTGTTGGTTGTTTCCGATGAAACCGAGCCGTATAACCCCCTGACCTATTATCTGGCGGAGGCATGGGCTTCTCTCAGGACAGATGAGTTCCTGATTAAGGAGGATCCCAGTCTTAAGACCCTGTGGAAGTTCATGCTGGGCAAGGATTACCTCAACTCCAGATGGACGGCCCAGCTTCACCAGACGGAACGGATACACATTATCTACCTGGCTGTCCGGCCGGAGATGCAGCACCATGGCCTGGCAGCCCTGCTGTTAGGAGAGGTTATCCGTTATGCTGACCGGCACAAGCTCATGATATCGCTGGAAACCCATAATCCGGATAATGTGCCCCTGTATGAGCATTTTGGATTTAAGGTTTTTGGCGTTATGGAAAAGCATTTTGCGTTGAGACAGTATTGTTTGGTAAGAGAGGCATAACTTCCAGTCATGATAATAATTCCAAACTTGTATATTTCACTATAACCAAATTCTGCCGGAAAGGTTGAAATACCGTTTCAAATGAGATATGATGGAAAGAAATCGTATTACGGTGGATAGATATAACCACAAAGAATAGAAGATAGGGGATAGATGCATCATGGATTATAATGTGACTGTGATTCCAGGTGATGGGATTGGACCGGAGATTGTGAAAGAGGCCAGGAAGGTGTTGGACCAGGTGGGAAAGGTGTACGGCCACACGTTTGATTATACCGAGATTCTGATGGGGGGATGCTCCATTGCCGCCTATGGGGTTCCGCTGACAGAGGAAGCCCTGGAGACAGCCAGAAAGAGCGATGCAGTGCTTCTGGGGGCCGTGGGAGGAGATGTGGGAAACTCACGGTGGTATGATGTGGCTCCCAACCTCAGGCCGGAGGCGGGACTTTTGGCTATCCGCAAGGGACTGGGGCTCTTTGCCAACATCAGGCCGGCTTATCTTTATAAGGAACTGGCTGAGGCGTGCCCTCTGAAAAAGGAGATCATCGGGGACGGCTTTGATATGGTGATTATGAGGGAGCTCACCGGCGGCCTTTATTTTGGGGACAGGTATACAAGGGAAGTGGACGGTGTCATGACAGCCGTGGACACACTTACATATAATGAAAAGGAAATCAGAAGGATTGCCGTTAAGGCCTTTGACATTGCCATGAAGCGCAGGAAGAAGGTAACCAGCGTGGATAAGGCCAATGTCCTTGATTCCTCCAGACTGTGGAGAAAGGTAGTGGAGGAAGTGGCCGGGGATTACCCGGAAGTGGAGCTGTCCCACATGCTGGTGGACAATTGCGCCATGCAGCTGGTCATGAATCCCGGCCAGTTTGATGTGATTCTCACGGAGAATATGTTTGGGGACATCCTTTCGGATGAAGCCAGCATGATTACCGGCTCCATCGGAATGCTGTCATCGGCCAGCATGAATGAGAGCAAATTCGGCCTCTATGAGCCCAGCCACGGCTCTGCCCCCGATATAGCGGGAAAGGATATGGCCAACCCCATTGCCACCATTCTCTCAGCAGCCATGCTGCTGCGCTATTCCTTTGATTTGGACCGGGAGGCGGACACCATCGAGAATGCTGTACAGGCTGTTCTGACCGAAGGATACCGCACCGGGGACATTATGTCGGAGGGATGCGTGAAGGTAGGCACCTGTAGAATGGGTGATTTGATTGCGCAGCGGATTGGATGATGAAGGCCGGACGGGTTCCTGTCCGGATTAGATGAAAGGGGATACGACATGAAAAGTGATGCAGTTAAAACAGGTATGCAGCAGGCGCCCCACAGGTCCCTGTTTAATGCTCTTGGTATGACAGAGGAAGAGATGAGAAAGCCTCTGGTGGGTATTGTTAGTTCCTATAATGAGATAGTTCCGGGCCATATGAACCTGGATAAGATTGTGGATGCCGTGAAGCTGGGCGTTGCCATGGCCGGCGGTACTCCGGTGGTGTTCCCGGCCATTGCTGTCTGCGACGGCATTGCCATGGGACATATCGGCATGAAGTATTCCCTGGTGACCAGGGATTTGATTGCGGATTCCACGGAGTGTATGGCGCTGGCCCATCAGTTCGACGCTCTGGTAATGGTTCCCAACTGTGATAAGAATGTTCCCGGGCTTCTGATGGCAGCAGCCAGGATTAATGTACCCACGGTGTTTGTCAGCGGCGGCCCCATGCTGGCCGGTCATGTGAAGGGGCATAAAACCAGCCTTTCCAGTATGTTTGAGGCGGTGGGCGCTTATGCGGCAGGCAATATGTCCGAGGAGGATGTGAAGGAATTTGAAAATAAGGCATGTCCAACCTGCGGTTCCTGTTCCGGCATGTATACGGCTAACAGCATGAACTGCCTCACCGAGGTACTGGGCATGGGACTTAAGGGAAACGGCACGATCCCGGCGGTTTACTCCGAGCGCATCAAGCTGGCCAAGCATGCCGGCATGAAGGTGATGGAGATGTACGAGAAGAACATACGCCCAAGGGATATCATGACAAAAGAGGCATTCATGAACGCCCTGACCATGGATATGGCGCTGGGATGCTCCACCAACAGCATGCTTCACCTTCCTGCCATTGCCCATGAGGCGGGCGTGGAGCTGAATGTGGATATTGCCAATGAAATCAGCGCAAGGACTCCCAACCTGTGCCATCTGGCGCCGGCAGGCCCCACCTACATAGAGGATTTGAACGAGGCAGGGGGAATCTATGCGGTAATGAAGGAAATCAGCAAGAAGGGACTTTTGAACCTGGACTGCATGACTGTCACGGGCAGGACCGTGGGGGAGAATATAAAGGATTGTGTCAACAAGAACCCCGAGGTTATCCGTCCGGTGGAGAATCCATACAGCCAGACCGGCGGCATTGCCATATTAAAGGGCAATCTGGCCCCCAACTCCGCGGTGGTGAAACGCTCCGCTGTTGCGCCTGAGATGTTAAAGCATGAGGGACCGGCCAGGGTATTTGACTGTGAGGAGGATGCCATTGACGCCATCAAGAGCGGCAGGATTGTGGCTGGAGATGTGGTGGTCATCCGTTACGAAGGACCTAAGGGCGGCCCGGGCATGAGAGAGATGCTCAATCCCACTTCTGCCATTGCCGGTATGGGACTGGGTTCCACGGTGGCCCTGATTACAGACGGACGTTTCTCCGGCGCTTCCAGAGGCGCTTCCATCGGCCATGCCTCGCCTGAGGCAGCAGTGGGCGGCCCCATTGCCCTGGTGGAAGAAGGGGATATTATTTCCATTGATATTGACAACCATAAGCTGAATGTGCTGGTATCTGACGAGGAGATGGCGGCCAGAAAAGCCAGGTGGCAGCCGCGCACACCGCAGGTCACCACGGGCTATCTGGCCAGATACGCCTCCCTGGTTACCTCCGCCGAGAGGGGAGCTGTGCTGCAGGTAAAGTAGGTTCCGGAGCCCGCGGGCATGGCCAGGCCGCGCATGATGAAATAACGGTAACAGTTCAGACATCCGATTTTTCAGCCGTCTGAACTGTTACAAATAATATGGAGAAAAGGAGTGCAGTATATATGAGCAAATTGACGGGGGCAGAGATTGTAGTTGAGTGTTTGAAGGAACAGGGTGTGGACACCGTATTTGGTTATCCGGGCGGCGCTATCCTGAATATATATGATGCATTGTACCAGCACCAGGATGAAATCACCCATATACTGACATCCCATGAGCAGGGAGCTTCCCATGCAGCCGACGGCTACGCAAGGGCCACCGGCAAGGTGGGCGTGTGCCTGGCCACATCCGGCCCTGGCGCTACCAATCTGGTGACAGGCATCGCTACTGCTTATATGGATTCCGTGCCTGTGGTTGCCATTACCTGCAACGTGACCAACAGCCTGCTGGGCAAGGACAGTTTCCAGGAGATCGACATTACGGGCGTGACCATGCCCATTACAAAGTATAATTTCATCGTAAAGGATGTAAACCGTCTGGCAACGGTTATCCGCAGGGCGTTTACCATAGCCCAGACAGGACGTCCCGGCCCTGTGCTGGTGGATATCACCAAGGATGTGACGGCTGCGCCCTGCGAATATGAGAAGCAGGTTCCGGAGGAAATCGTGCGCCAGAGCGATACCATTACAGAGCAGGACATGGACCGGGCCGTGGAGATGATCCGCAAGGCTTCAAAGCCGTTTATCTTTGTGGGCGGCGGCGCCGTGCTGTCCAATGCGTCCGACGAGCTGAGGGCATTTGCCCATAAGATTCAGGCGCCGGTGGCGGACAGCCTGATGGGAAAGGGCGCTTTTGACGGGGCTGACGAGCTGTACACAGGCATGGTGGGCATGCACGGCACCAAGACCTCCAATTTCGGCATAACCGAGGCCGATTTGCTGATTGTGGTGGGAGCCAGGTTCAGCGACCGTGTGACCGGCAATGCGTCTAAGTTTGCAAAGAACGCAAAGATTCTCCAGCTGGATATTGACCCGGCGGAGATTAACAAGAATATCAAGGTGGACGCCAGCATCATCGGCGACGTAAAGGTCATCCTGCGCAAGCTCAACGCCAGGCTGGACCCGGTGAACCACGACGAGTGGATTGCCCATATTGAGCGCATGAAGGATATGTACCCCCTGCGCTATGATAAGAACGTGCTCACAGGTCCGTTTATCGTGCAGACCATCAACGAGGTGACGGGCGGGGACGCTGTCATTGTCACTGAGGTGGGGCAGCACCAGATGTGGGCGGCTCAGTACTACCAGTACCGCCAGCCCCGCACCCTTCTCACTTCGGGAGGACTGGGAACCATGGGATACGGCCTGGGCGCTGCCATCGGCGCGAAGATGGGATGCAGGGATAAGACGGTTATCAACATTGCAGGCGACGGCTGCTTCCGCATGAACATGAACGAGATCGCCACAGCCACCCGGTATAATATCCCAGTGGTGGAGGTCATTGTAAACAACCATGTGCTGGGCATGGTACGCCAGTGGCAGACCCTGTTCTACGGCAAGCGTTATTCCCAGACCATACTGAATGATTCAGTGGATTTTGTGAAGATAGCAGAGGCCATGGGAGCCAAGGCTTACCGTGTGACGCAGAGGGAGGAGCTGGAGCCGGTGCTCCGGGAAGCCATCTCCTTAAACATTCCTGTGGTTATTGACTGTCAGATCAGCTGCGATGATAAGGTATTCCCCATGGTATCGCCGGGAGCGCCCATTGCGGATGCTTTTGACGATACAGACTTGAAAATTAATTAAAAACAGTGTATAGTAGTCTTTAATATCTTGGCTGCGTTATCAGATTAGCACGATAAAGTGACAGAATGCAAGCCGGAGCAGGTGGGACAGATATACGATGGAGTATACAGTCAGGCGACTTCTCTGTATGCGGTATGGCATTGTATTGTGCCGGGTTCCGCATATGGAGGAGTCCTCTGTATATATATATTAAAGAGGATATGTGCAGCAAGTACAACCATTTAAAGGAGGAGAACAAGATGAGCAGAGTTTACAATTTTTCAGCCGGACCGGCCGTTTTGCCGGAGGACGTCCTGAAGGAAGCCGCAGCAGAGATGCTGGATTACAGGGGAACAGGAATGTCAGTGATGGAGATGAGTCATCGATCTAAGGCTTATGACACCATCATCAAGGAAGCTGAATCAGACCTGCAGGATCTTCTACATATTCCGGATAACTATAAGGTGCTGTTCCTTCAGGGGGGCGCGTCCCAGCAGTTTGCCATGGTGCCCATGAACCTGATGAAGAACAAGGTGGCAGATTACATCCTTACCGGACAGTGGGCCAAGAAGGCATATCAGGAAGGCTCCATTTACGGAAAGGCCAATGCCATTGCGTCCAGCGCTGACAAGACCTTCAGCTATATACCGGACTGCTCCGACCTGCCTGTATCCGAGGACGCGGACTATGTGTATATCTGTGAGAACAACACCATTTACGGCACCAAGTACTGGACCCTTCCTAACACAAAGGGAAAGCTTCTGGTAGCTGACCAGTCCTCATGCTTTCTGTCCGAGCCCGTGGATGTGACAAAGTACGGCCTGATTTTTGCGGGCGCCCAGAAGAACGTGGGACCGGCCGGAACCGTCATTGTCATTGTGAGGGAGGACCTGGTGACAGAGGATGTGCTGCCCGGCACGCCTACCATGCTCCGCTATAAGACTCATGCGGACGCAGAGTCGCTGTACAATACCCCGCCTACATACGGCATATACATGTGCGGAAAGGTATTTAAGTGGCTGAAGGCCAGAGGCGGCCTGGCAGCCATGAAGGAATACAATGAAAAGAAGGCTGCGATCCTCTATGATTTCCTGGATGCAAGCCAGTTATTTAAGGGTACTGTGGTTAAGAAGGACCGCTCACTGATGAACGTGCCCTTCGTGACAGGTGATGAGGAACTGGATGCCCTGTTTGTGAAGGAGTCAAAGGCAGCGGGCTTTGAGAATCTGAAGGGACACAGAACCGTGGGCGGCATGCGTGCCAGCATTTACAATGCAATGCCTGCGGAGGGTGTTGAGAAACTGGTGGAATTTATGGCTGACTTCGAGAAGAAGCACAGGAAATAAACGTCTTTGGACATATAGAGGAGAGTTGGATTATTATGAAAAAAATTCATTGCTTAAACCCCATTGCGAAGTGCGGCACGGAGCTGTTTCCGGCCGGATATGAGATGACAGACAACGTGGCGGACGCGGACGCCGTCCTGGTGCGCAGCGCATCCATGCACGATATGGAACTTCCGGAAAAACTGCTGGCAGTGGGCCGGGCGGGAGCCGGTGTCAATAACATCCCTCTGGATTCCTGCGCGCAGAAGGGCATCGTTGTATTCAATACGCCGGGAGCCAACGCCAACGGCGTAAAGGAGCTGGTGATTGCAGGCATGCTCATGGCTTCCCGGGATATCGTGGGCGGTATTGAGTGGTGCAAGGCCAATGCGGAGGACGACAACATCACCAAGGACACAGAAAAGAGCAAGAAGGCATTTGCAGGCTGCGAGATTAAGGGCAAGAAGCTGGGTGTGATCGGCCTGGGAGCCATCGGCGCTGAGGTTGCCAACGCAGCCACCCATCTGGGAATGGAAGTATACGGATATGACCCGTATATTTCCATCAACGCGGCCTGGAGACTGTCCAGGAACGTGAAGCATATCACCAACGCGGACATCATTTTCCAGGAATGTGATTACATCACCATCCATGTGCCCCTTCTGGACTCCACCAGAGGGATGATTAACAAGGAAAAGCTGGCTATCATGAAGGATGGGGTGGTAATCCTCAATTTCTCCAGGGATATACTGGTCAATGACGATGATATGGCGGCAGCCCTGGATGCCGGAAAGGTGCGCTACTATGTCAGCGATTTCCCGAATCCAAAGGTTGCAAACATGGAGCGGGTCATTCTGCTTCCCCATCTGGGCGCTTCCACAAAGGAGTCCGAGGACAACTGCGCTGTGATGGCGGTAAAGGAGCTGACAGATTACCTGGAGAACGGCAATATCAAGAACTCCGTCAATTTTCCGTCCTGCGATATGGGCATGTGCCAGGCAGAGAGCCGTGTGGCCGTGCTTCATATGAACATTCCCAACATGATTGGACAGATTACGGCTATCTTGGCTGAACAGGGCATGAACATTTCCGATATGACCAATAAGAGCAGGGATAAGTATGCCTATACCCTGTTGGATTTGGAGCATAAGGCAGAGGATTCCACCATCCAGAAGCTCAGAGCCATCAAAGGCGTGCTGAGGGTGCGGGTGGTCAGGTAACTGCTCCCTACCATGGACAGATTGTAACCTTAGAGCAATTTTCAAACATGCTCTGGATAAACAGGAGAGAAACGATGGCAGTAGTAAAACCATTTATGTGTATCAGGCCCGCAACGGACAAGGCGGCCCGGGTAGCGGCCCTGCCCTATGATGTATATAACAGGAAGGAAGCCTGCGAGGCCGTTAAGGGGAATCCCCTTTCCTTCCTGAACATTGACAGGGCTGAGACTCAGTTTGGGGATGAGGTGGACACCTATGACAGCCGTGTCTATGACAAGGCCAGGGAGCTGCTGGATTGTCAGATTGAGGAAGGGGTCTATGTGACGGACCCTGAGGAAAATTACTATCTATATGAACTCACCATGGAGGGCAGGAGCCAGACAGGTATCGTGGCCTGCTGCTCCATTGACGACTATGTGGACGGCGTGGTGAAGAAACATGAGAATACCAGGGAGGATAAGGAACTGGACCGCATCCGCCACGTGGATACCACCAACGCCCATACAGGCCCTATTTTCCTGGCCTACAGGCAGAACCAGGAGCTTAAGGCCCTGGTGGCCCAGGTAAAGGAGGAAGCGCCTCTGTATGATTTCGTGTCAGAGGACGCAATCCGCCACAGGGTGTGGATGATTGGCGCCAGAAATATGGTGGGGGCCGTGGAGGATGCATTTGCGGCCATACCGGCTACCTATATTGCGGACGGACATCACAGGGCTGCCTCCGCTGTGAAGGTGGGGCTTAAGAGAAGGGAAGAGAACCCGGATTATACGGGGAAGGAACCATTCAACTATTTCCTGTCCGTACTGTTCCCGGACGAGGAGCTTAAAATACTGCCCTACAACCGGGTAGTAAAGGATTTAAACGGACTGGGACAGGAAGAGTTCCTGGCTGCTGTGGCTGAGCGGTTTGATGTGGCTGCATGCGGGGAGCCTGGCTGCGGGGAACCGGGGGCAGGCGCCTTCTGGCCCAGGGAAAAGGGAACCTTCGGCATGTTTCTTGGTGACAGATGGTACTGTCTCAGGGTGAAGCCGGAGCTTCAGAGCAGCGACCCGGTGAAGGGACTGGATGTGTCCATACTTCAGGACCAGCTTTTGGGGCCAATTCTGGGCGTGGGCGATCCCGGGACGGATAAACGGATTGATTTCATCGGCGGCATCAGAGGGCTGAAGGAACTGGAGCGCAGAGTGCATGAGGACATGGAAGCAGCATTCTCCATGTATCCCACGTCCATCGGAGAGCTGTTATCCGTGGCCGACGCGGGGCTGCTCATGCCTCCTAAGTCAACCTGGTTTGAGCCGAAGCTGAGGAGCGGGCTATTTATACATAGGTTGGGGTAGGGTACGCGGACGCGCTGGTGGTGCTGCGTCCGTGAGAGGCGGGAACGCAGCCCGGGAGGTGGCAGTTTCCGCAGTGGGAGAGACGAGGGCGTGTTTGAAAATTCATTCCCGCCATCTGCACGCCCCACTTCGCGGCATATTTGGCCCCAATTCGGTCAACGTAGCCCGCTACGCCTCCCTCATTGGGACCAAATCTCCCACAAAGTGGGACGCACAGCTGACGGAAAGCAATTTTCAAACACGCCCTAAGGCTCAAGGGCCGGGAAAACCCGGGGACCGCAAAAATTACGCCGAACTCCTGATGAGTTCGGCTCCATCTTTGCTTTGCTCCGGGCATGGAGCGCCCTGCGCAACCCCGGCTTTTCCCGCCCCTTGCGCCTAAGTCTCTCCGAACTGCTCCAAAGCCACCTCCCGCCCTGAGTTCCCGCCTCTCACCCACTACATTTCCAGAGCGTCCGCTGTCTCTTCCCCGCATAGGATGGAAAAAGGCTCTCTGGCTGATGATACCGGGGAATCGGAAAGTGGTTGCCGGCCCGTACTTAGATTAACACTTACTCAGATAATACTTAGCCCAAGGGCCGCATATCAAGATGAAATCAAGATAATGCGGCCTTGTATATTGTTCTATATATTGATTGGTGTGTCGAACTCCCCGGCATGCCATTTTCTTTTTTACCTGCTTTTGATATAAATGATGCAGGTGGGATGATACGTTGTGGGTGAGTGGGATGGGGGTGGGGGAGGCGGATGCATTTACAGGAGCGTTGGTATCACTTAGGCCGCGGGAAGCGGCTTTAAGATTCAGGCGTACCCTTGTCTGAGCTCAGTACCTGAATT
>JAJQEA010000039.1 GCA_021201905.1 Clostridia bacterium | reverse complement strand
ACTGGGCACTGAGGTGGACTGCTTCACCGTATACACCTCATCTCCCACAGCCGGCGCCATGAGGGCCTACGGCATTCCCCCAGGCAGCATGGTTTGCGGAATGTCTCACCGATGACCTGGCAGACGCCATCGGCATGGACCCCTGTGAATTCAGGCTGAAAAACTGCATGGAGGACGGTTTCGTGGATCCGGCCAACGGCATCACCTTCCATTCCTACGGTCTGAAGAAATGCATCGAGGAAGGACGCAGGCACATCCGCTGGGACGAGAAGTGGAGCGCCTACCGCAATCAGACCGGTCCGGTCCGAAAGGGCGTGGGCATGGCTATCTTTTGTTATAAGACAGGCGTGCACCCCATCTCCCTGGAAACAGCTTCCGCCCGCATGATACTTAACCAGGACGGCTCCATGCAGCTGTGCATGGGCGCTACGGAAATCGGCCAGGGAGCCGACACCGTATTCACCCAGATGGCTTCCCAGACAACCGGCATCGCCTTTGACAAGGTCTACATCGTATCCACCCAGGACACGGACGTGACTCCCTTTGACACCGGGGCCTACGCGTCCCGCCAGACCTATGTGTCCGGCATGGCCTGCAAAAAAATGCGGCGAGGAATTCCGCCTTAAGATACTGGAATACGCCGCCTACATGCTGAGCCACGATGTGAGCGACCTATCCAAAACCGTGTACGCGGACCAGGTAAAGGAAGCCGCTGCCCTGCTCCGGGAGACCCTTGGACTCCAGGAAGGGGAACTGGTGTCGGCGGATATGCTGGACATAGAGAACAGCAAAATCGTGGTAAGCGGAGGGGATCCGGTGCTCTTCGACCTGTCCGTGGTAGCTGACACAGCCTTTTATTCCCTGGACCGCTCCGTACATATCACGGCAGAGGTCACCAACCAGTGCAAGGACAACACCTTTTCCTCCGGCTGCTGCTTTGTGGAAATCGAGGTGGACATTCCCCTTGGACTGGTGACCGTGAAGGATATCATCAATGTCCATGACTCAGGAGTCCTCATCAATCCTATGACCGCCCGGGCCCAGGTTCACGGCGGCATGAGCATGGGACTGGGATACGGGCTTTCGGAGGAGCTGCTGGTGGATGAAAAGACAGGCAGGCCCTTAAACAATAACCTGCTGGATTACAAGATTCCCACTGCCATGGATACGCCGGATTTAAACGTGGCGTTCATCGAGCTGGAGGACCCCACCGGCCCTTACGGAAATAAATCCTTAGGCGAGCCTCCTGCCATCCCGGTGCCCCCCGCCATCCGCAACGCCATCTTAAACGCCACCGGAGTCCACATGGATGTGACACCCATGACCGCCCAGCGGCTCATAGAAAAATTCAAAGAAAAAGGTCTGATATAAGGAGAAGGTTATGTTTGATATCAAATCATTTTATGAGGCCAAGGACGTGGCTGACGCCATAAACGCCCTGGTAAAAAATCCTGACGCCGAAATCATAAGCGGCGGCACAGACGTTCTGATTCGTGTCAGGGAAGGAAAGGATGCCGGAAGATCTGTTGTATCCATCCATAATATAGAAGCATTAAAGGGAGTCCGCCTCCTTGATAACGGCGATCTGTGGATAGGGGCAGGCACTTCATTTTCCCATATCACCAACGACCCCCTGATTCAGAAATACATACCCATGCTGGGGGATGCCGTGGACATGGTCGGAGGCCCCCAGATACGCAACACCGGAACCATCGGCGGCAATATCTGCAACGGCGCCACCTCGGCCGACTCCGCTTCCACCATGTGGACACTGGAGGCAGATGTTCTGTTGGAGGGCCCGGAGGGCAGTCGCACAGTGCCGGTCTGCGAATTCTATACAGGCCCCGGCCGGACCGTCCGCCAGCGCACCCAGGTCTGTACCGGTTTCCTGGTGCACAAAAGCAGCTTTGAGGGCTGGAGCGGCCATTGCATCAAGTACGGCAAGAGAAAGGCCATGGAGATAGCCACCCTGGGCTGTGCGGTGCGCGTAAAGCTGAGCCAGGATAAGGAACGGATTGAGGATGTCAGGCTGGGATACGGCGTGGCCGGTCCCACTCCCCTGCGCTGCCGGAAGGCGGAGAATGGTTTAAAGGGGCACGCGGTCAATGACAGCGGAGCAGTCCTGGCCTTTGGCAAGGCTGCCCTGGAAGAAGTGAACCCCCGTTCCTCATGGAGGGCGTCAAAAGAATTCCGTCTGCAGCTCATTGAGGAACTGTCCAAACGGGCTCTGGCAGAGGCAATTAAAAAAGCAGGAGGTGCGGTCAATGCTTAAGATTGTACACATGAAAGTAAATGGCAAGGAAGTGGAGCTGGCTGTGGATGAGAGGGAATCCCTGTTGGATACCCTGTGCCAGCGTCTGGGGCTTACATCCGTGAAAAAGGGCTGCGAGGTCGGGGAATGCGGCGCCTGTACCGTACTGGTAAACGGAGAAGCCATCGACAGCTGTATCTACATGACCCTGTGGGCCGAGGGGAAAAGGATCATGACCGTGGAAGGGTTAAAGGGGCCCAACGGGGAATTGTCACCGATTCAGAAGGCTTTTATCGAGGAGGCAGCCGTACAGTGCGGCTTCTGTACCCCCGGTCTTATCATGAGCGCGGTGGAAATTGTGGGAACCGGTAAAAAATACAACCGTGAAGAACTAAAGAAGCTGATATCCGGCCATCTGTGCAGATGCACCGGCTATGAAAACATCCTCAACGCCATGGAGCGCATTGTGGAGGAGGTATACCAGGTCAGCCACAAAACAAGCGGGGCCGAATAACTATCATTATAATAACAGGGGGGAACCAACCATGAACAGCAATACCAATTGCAGCATCAATAACATATACAGACTGGAGGGAAGGGTACCCATCGCCAAGGCCATTCCCTTCGGCCTCCAGCACATCCTGGCCATGTTCGTCTCCAATCTTGCGCCTATTACCATCATAGCGGGCGCTGCCCAGCCGGCCCTGAGCCAGGCCCAGACAGCCATCCTGCTCCAGAATGCAATGTTTGTGGCAGGAATCGCCACCATGATCCAGCTATATCCCATCTGGCGGATAGGCTCCAAGCTTCCCGTTGTCATGGGCGTCAGCTTTACCTTCGTCACAGTCCTCAGCACCATTGCCGCCAACTACGGTTATCCGGCCGTGGTGGGAGCCGTGCTCATAGGCGGTATCTTTGAGGGAACCCTGGGACTTCTGGCCAAATACTGGCGCAGAATCATTACCCCGGTAGTGGCTGCCTCTGTGGTTACTGCCATCGGATTTTCCCTTTTTACGGTGGGCGCCAGATCCTTTGGCGGCGGATACGCGGAGGACTTCGGTTCCGCCCAGAACCTGATTCTGGGTACCATCACCCTTTTGACCTGTCTTTTGTGGAACATCTTTGCCAAAGGATACTTAAAACAGCTGTCCGTACTGGCCGGCCTGATAGTGGGGTATGTCATCGCCATCTTCCTGGGGAAAGTGGATTTAAGCCTGATTATGTCCGGCGGAATCATCTCCTTCCCCCATCTGCTGCCCTTTATGCCTGAGTTCCACGCAGGGGCCATCATCTCCGCCTGCATCATCTTCCTGGTGTCCGCGGCAGAGACCATTGGCGATACCTCGGCCCTGGTTTCAGGCGGCTTAAACCGTGAAATCACGGGAAAGGAAATATCCGGCTCCCTGGCCTGCGACGGCTACGCGTCCGCCCTCTCCACCGTATTCGGATGTCCGCCTGTGACCTCCTTCTCCCAGAACGTGGGCCTGGTGGCCATGACAAAGGTGGTCAACCGTTTCACGATCATGACAGGTGCTGCCTGTATGATTCTGGCCGGACTCCTTCCGCCTGTGGGAAACTTTTTTGCTTCCCTGCCCCAGGCAGTGCTGGGCGGCTGCACCATTATGATGTTCGGCACCATCCTCACCTCCGGCGTACAGATGATTGCCAAATGCGGATTTTCCCAGAGGAATATAGTCATTGTCTCCCTCTCCCTGGCAGTGGGCATCGGCTTTACAACAGCCAGTGAAATTGGGATTTGGGACATCTTCCCTGAACTGGTCCAGTCCGTATTTTCAGCCAATGTGGTGGCGGTTGTATTTGTGGTCTCCGTATTTTTAAGCCTGGTGCTTCCAAAGGATATGGATATCAAGACCCTGGAAGGGTAAAGATTGGCTGCGGGAGCTGCTACGAAATAGATGAGTCATCATTTATGGAGCAGCAGCTCCTTTTTTATAGCATGGGCCATTGCGAACATCATTGGCACTTTTTTATATTATTCTCGGTTTTTCATCACTTTTTTAATTGTTTTGCATAAAACCCTGTCATTTTCTCCCATTATATGGTACAATCTGTATAAATATTCAACACCAATCAGGGGGAAATATTATGGCTAAAGAAATGATTGCAATGCTTCTTGCCGGCGGCCAGGGCTCCCGTCTCTACGCGCTGACCCAAAAACTGGCAAAACCCGCGGTTCCGTTTGGCGGTAAATACCGCATCATCGATTTTCCGCTTTCAAACTGCGTGAATTCCGGAATCGACACAGTGGGCATCCTGACCCAGTACCAGCCTCTTGTCCTGAACGAGTATATCGGCAACGGACAGCCCTGGGATCTGGACCGCCTCTACGGCGGTGTCCATGTGCTCCCGCCCTACCAGAAGGCATCCGGTTCAGACTGGTACAAAGGCACGGCAAATGCCATCTACCAGAATATCTCCTTTATTGAACGGTACGACCCCCAGTATGTAATCATCCTTTCAGGTGACCAGATTTGCAAACAGGACTACAGCGACTTTCTTAAATTCCACAAGGAAAAGGGAGCCGAATTCAGCGTGGCTGTCATGGAAGTACCGTGGGAGGACGCGTCCCGCTTCGGACTCATGGTGGCTGACGGGGATGACCGCATCACCGAATTCCAGGAAAAGCCAAAGAATCCAAAGTCCAACCTGGCTTCCATGGGCATCTACATATTCAACTGGGATATTCTCAGACAGTATCTCATAGAGGATGAGGCTGACCCGGACTCTGAAAATGACTTTGGCAACAACATTATTCCCAACCTGCTGCGTGACGGACGGAGGATGTACGCCTACCACTTCAACGGATACTGGAAGGACGTGGGGACCATCTCCTCCCTCTGGGAAGCCAACATGGAGATCCTGGATCCGGAGCACAGCGGCATCAATCTCTTTGATGAAAACTGGAAGATTTACAGCCGAAACAGCGGCATGACCGGACACAAGATAAGCGGCGATGCACGGGTGGAGAATTCCATGATTACCGACGGATGCCGCATCAACGGACAGGTCAGGCACTCCATCCTCTTCTCAGGCATAAAGGTGGAGGCCGGCGCACAGGTGGAGGACGCCGTGGTTATGGGCGGCACCACCATCAAGGCAGGCTCCGTGGTAAAACATTGTATTGTGGCTGAAAACGTGGTGATTGGCGAAAACGCAGTGGTTGGAGCCATGCCCTCTGACGGCGAAAAAGGCGTGGCCACCATCGGTCCCGGCATTGAGATCGGACCCGGTGCCAAGATTGGCCCCAGCGCCATGGTAAAGAATAATGTAAAAGGCGGTGAAGAACAATGGTAAATTCCAACGCAAATGCCCTTGGCATCCTTTTTCCCAACAGCTATGATTCCCTGGTTCCCGACCTGGTCAGCGAGCGCCTGATGGCCTCCATTCCTTTTGCCAGCCGTTACCGTCTGGTGGATTTCATCCTTTCCAGCATGGCCAACTGCGGAATTGATAATATTTCCCTGATTGTCCGCAGAAATTACCACTCCCTGATGGACCACCTGGGCTCAGGCCGTGAATGGGACCTGACCCGCAAGAACGGCGGCCTCAACCTGGTCCCGCCCTTTGCCGAAAAAACAGTGAGCATCTACAACGGGCGCGTGGAAGCGCTGGCCAGCATCCTGGATTTCCTGAAGGAACAGAAGGAAAAGTATGTGGTCATGGCCGATACAAACCTGGCTGTCAACTTTGATTTCAACGCATTGATTCAGGCCCATATGGATAGTCATGCCGATGTTACCGTGGCCTACAGGGAGGAACCCCTTCCCGGCGATCTCACCGGACACCGGGACATCGGAAAAAGCCTCTACTATACCCTGGCCATTGACAATGGCCGGGTCACCAAGATGTACATGAACTCCAAGGAACCGGGCGTGCAGAATTTTTCCATGAACATCTACATCATTGACCGGGAGCTCCTGATTGACCAGATAAACACTGCCTATGTGCGCGGACAGGTATTCTTTGAGCGGGATATCCTGGCTCCCCAGATAGGAAGGCTGAACGTGCAGGCATTCCGCTACGACGGGTATGTGGCACGGATCAGCAGCATGAAGAGCTATTTTGACGAGAATGTGAAGATGCTGGACGATGCCAATGTGGACGCGCTCTTCTCCGCCGGCAATCCCATCTATACCAAGATTCGCGACGACAATCCCGCCCGGTATATCAACGGTTCAAAGGCCGCCAACATCATGGCTGCCGACGGATGCATCATCGAGGGCGAGGTGGAAAACAGCATCCTGTTCCGCGGTGTGAAGATAGGAAAGGGCGCCAGGGTAAAAAACTGTGTGCTCATGCAGGATACTGTGATAGAAGCAGGGGCCAGCGTGGAATATGCCGTGACGAACAAGAATGTGACCATCACAAAAGACAAGGATATAAAAGGCACTGATACCTTCCCGGTGTACGTGGCAAAGTATCAGGTTGTATAGGCAGTCGATGAAACTGCCCAAAAAGGAGGGTGTCCGCCCGGATGGGGACATCCTCCTTTTATCTGTTTATACGCAGGCAATTTCCCTGTTTCGTTTATTTCTCCTTCTTCAAAGCGTTTAACAGCTCCTCTAAATCCCCGGCAATACACACATGGTCAAAGGGTTCAAACTCCCGGGGCGGCGTTGTTCCCGTCAGTACACCGGCAAAATCCACACCGGCTCCTGCTGCTGTCTTTGCGTCCACCACGCTGTCCCCTGTGTATAGGACTTCTTTCCGTTCTGCCCCCAGCTGCCTTATGGCATGAAGCAGTCCCTCTGGGCTTGGCTTTTCAGCCTTTACGTCCTCAGCCCCCACTATCACGTCCACCAGGCCGGCCATCTGGAATTTGTCCAGTATCTGGTCAATCCTGTAATGATATTTTGTAGTCACGATTCCAATCCTGCACTGCTGCCTCCGAAGCTCCTCAAGCACCGGCCTGACCGCGGGATAGAGCCTTGTGTGGTCCACCATTACCTGGTCTGATTTTTCTTTGAAAAAGATACAGAACTGCCGCGCCTCCTCCTGGTCCCTGCTTCCTGTGAGACGGGCAAAGGTTTCTTTTAAGGACAGGCCGATGGTCTTTTTGATATCCTCCAGTCCCCCGGCCTCATACCCCAGTTTCTCCAGCCCATGGTTCACACTGGCTGCTATACCCTCTGTGGAATCTCCCAGAGTATAATCAAAATCAAATATCACTGCTTTGTACTTCACGCTGCTCCTCCCTCCGGCCCGCGGCCGTGTGCTGTATATCGTTCTGTCGTCACTCTAAAATCCGCTCCGGCCGGAACCTGAGATATTCCGATGAAACCAGCTTATACCCGATTCCGTCCACCTCCCCCAGAAAGCTGTCCTGATACCTGGCCTCCCCGTGGCAGTGGGAATACACCACCTGCTCTGCCCCATACTCCTTTGCCATCTCAGTAAACCCGCTTTCCATCTCTCCGATGCTGGTAGGAGGATAGTGTAAGAACATAATGAATTGGCTGTAGCCGTCCGCAGCAGCCAGCTCAAAGGAGATGCGGAGCCGGTCCAGCTCCCTCTTCACCAGCTTCTCAAAATGTTCCGGGGAATCCTTTCCCTCATAGCAGTACCCCTTTGTCCCCACCAGGGCGTATTCCCTGTAGGCATAAAAATTATTCTGGAGAAAGGACAGCCGCCCCTTAAACATCTCATTCAGGCGATAGGTTTTCTTGGCATCCCAGAACATGTCGTGATTTCCTCTCAGCAGGATTTTGCGTCCCGGCAGGGACTGGATGAAATCCAGATCAGCCATGGCCTCCTCCAGATTCCGTCCCCATGAGTGGTCTCCTGTGATGACCACAGTATCCTCCCCGTGTATCCTTCCCCTCCAGTACTTCTCAATTTTCCTCACATGGTCCTTCCATTCCCTTCCAAATACATCCATGGGTTTATTGGCAGTGAAGGATAAATGTAGATCTCCAATGGCATACAAACTCATATTCTCAACGCTCCACTTATTTTTTCGCAATACATCCGTATCCGGCCGGAGGATGAGCCCTTTTAAATCAGCTCCCCCAGTTTTTCCTTATCCCAATCCTGCATCTCCCGCCCCGTAATCCTGAAATATCCCTCCTTCTCCATCAGCTTCAGCTCCTGGTTCAGGGAGGACCTGCTGACATGGAGCATATTGGCCAGCATCAACTGGGATCCAGGCATGCGGATGGTCTCCTCGGGAGCGATATCGTGCATTCCCACAATCCAGTACGCAATCCGCTCACGGATGGTCTGGTAATTGAGGCAGTTGAGATAGAGCTGGTTCTTGAGTCCCCGCTGGGAGACATAAAGCAGCAGTGCATAGAGAAGCTGCCTGTCTTTCTCCAGCATTTCTTCCATAACCCGTACCGGCACCCACCATACCGTGGACCGTTTTTCTGCCACCAGCGTATAACTGTACTCCTTTTCCCCGGAAAAATACAGGAATTCCGGAAATATGTCCTTTGCCTCAAAATAAGCATGGCACATTTCCACATCCCTTCTGGTGTGATCCACTGCCTTTAAGATTCCTTCCTCCACGATACCAAAGCTGGTAATCTTTGTACCCTGGGGATGGATGCACTGGGAAGCCTCGTAGGTCTTTCTTATAAAATAGGTCCTAAACTCGCTGTTTCTCCTGCAAAGGTCTGCAAAGGGGACCCGGCAGGACGCTCCGGGAATTGAAAAATGCTCATACATATGACGCCTCCAAAAACAGGAAAGAGGGGCTGCGAAAAACAGCTCCTCTTTTTGATACAGTCTATGCCAGCGGACGGTCCAGTATGTCGCACAAATCATCGTAATCCTTTTCACCGTTAAACCGGAGGATCTCCTCCCCATTCCGGAATACGGCGACAACCGGTATGCCTCCGATGTGGTACCCATCCACCAAATCCTGGCAGGCGTCCACATCCACATAGCGGATTTCATACTGTCCTTCATACTCTTCCTTCAGCGCTTCCTCCAGAACCGGGTGCAGGGCTTTGCAGTGGACGCACCGCTGTGCTCCAAAGAGCACCAGAACCGGCTTATCCTTTACATCCTGCACCTGGCTTCTCCAATTGTCTGAAGTGACAGGGCGGAAGAACGCAGTATCTACCTCGAATATTTTTTCCCTGTTTACGACATCTGTCTCATCGTCCGTGGCCACACAGAGTGCTATATCATCATAATACGGCAAAGTCCCGGCAACATCAACCACTTTTTTTGCGCCGAAGGCTCCGGCTCCCGGCACACGGAAGGTCACATTGTCCAGACGTGCCACCGGTGTCTCTGCAGGGACCGGCTCCTGGGGCACATAGCTGTAGGGATACCTGTAGGCCCGGTATATCATGTTATTCCTTGGTCCCTTTTCATTGTGGGTATAATAGGGGGATATCCACTCCCAGACGATTTCATGGTCCGGCGTCACCTCTATCAGCCGTCCGTCCGAGCCCTCCGTCACCAGGGTGTTTCCGTTTGGCAGGCGCTGGACGCTGCTGACATACGGACTGTAAAACTTGCTGGCATCCACGGGAATCGCGTGTCCCAGCTCCTTGGGCGTCAGTTTCCACACCAGCTCCAGTGTCACAGGATTGAATTCCAGCACGCGGCTGTAATCCCTGAGGGCATTTTTCATGCCGATGGCCGACGAGGGGCCGGGCACACCGTAGCCGCCCCAGCCTCCGTTGTCAAATACCAGCAGGTTTCCTTCTCCGGGAAGCCCTCTGGGTATCATGTGGAAATGGTGCTGGCCGATGATCCACCCCAGCTTCTTAAGCTCCGGCGACGCGTTGAAGTCCGGTCCAATCTTCCACACGATTTTTCCGGTTTCTTTGTCCAGAATCGCCAGGATATTGGCCTCCCGGCAGTCAAATATGATATTATCCGGCTTAAAGCGCATGTCCCCTTTGTCATACCATTTATTTGGCCCCAGGCAGCTCATGCAGTTCACATGGAGATAGTCGCCCACGCCTCCGTCTGCCCGGCACATGTTGGGGTCACGAAACAGCACATTCTTAGCCGCCTCGTCAAATCCCAATTCTTCGAAATGGTCGCTGACAGACCATTTCCAGAGAATGTTTCCCTCCCAGTCCACCTCAATCATCACGTCATTCAAAAGCCTCTTATCGGAGATTCTGGGATTGCGGATGGTCTCATGGACCAGTATCAGGGTATTCCCCTCCAGAGGGCTGGCATCCATACCCGGAACATAGTATCCCACCGGATTTCCCTGCCGCTGATAGTCGTGGTGCTGGCGGGCCATCCACCGCTGGTCCCTGCCCGGGTCGTCAATATACTCAAAGTGGTCAAATTCCCACACCACATTGCCGTCATAGTCAATTTCAATCAGATTGACCCCATCCTGCATGCCGTAATCTGGATGCCTGTAGCCGGACAGGCCCATGACATATCCTCCCGGCAGAAGCTTGGGCGGCATGGCCTGCATGTTCCAGCGCCTGATCTCATTGCCGTTCATGTCAAACAGCAAAACGCCGTCATTAACCAGCGGAACAATGGTATAACCGTTCCAGCATTTTTCAGGGTCGTAAACAGTAACTCCGTGAGGGAAAACAAGTGGCTGTCCCATAATTCATATCCTCCTTATCAAACAATGGTCATCATACCCGCAACAGATGCGCTCAGAGCGTCCTCTTTACCTCCAGCAGCCTTCCGTTCCTGTAAAAGGCCGCCGACACCGTCTGTTCCAGGTGCAGGCTTTTGTACAGCAGGTCCTGTCTGGTAATATCCTGGCGGTACACCTTCCACCGGCTGTTCAGGCTCTGCTCCAGCTCACCGGTCCTTTGTATATCCTCATTGCGGTATGGATTATAGAACAAAAATGCCGTATCCCCTGAATCAGGGCTCAGGATGGAACGAATCTGGTCCAGCTCTTTGATATAGCGCTCTGATGCCACGGCCGCAACTGCCCCGTTGGCAGCGGCGGTAACCGCCTGCTTCAAAAACGTCTGGGTACAGTCCCCCACCGCATAGAGTCCCGGAATCCCGGTCTCCATTTTCTCGTTGACGCGGATGTATCCGGCCCTGTCGCAGGTCACCAAATCCCTTACAAGCTCTGTCTGGGGCACCATGCCCACAAAGAGAAAAAGTCCCTGGGCCTTTACCTCCCGTGTCACGCCGTTTTCCACATTTTTAAGCACCAAAGCTTCCACATGTTCCTTACCCTTTATCTCCTCCACGGTGGAGCTCCATACAAAATGAATTTTGGGGTTTTTACTAGCATGCTCAGCCGCGGCCTCGTTGCAGTCCAGATGGCCTTCCTCATGAATCACCACAATGGTGATGCTGGAGGCAAAGCCTGTCAGATAGTCCGCTTCCTCCACGGCCTGGTCACCGGCTCCCAGCACATATATATCCTTTCCCTTAAAGAATTCCGCATCACAGGTGGCGCAGTAGGCAACGCCGCGGCCCGTGAATTCCTTCTCTCCCTTGATATTCAGTTCCCTGAGCCTGGTCCCCAGGTCCAGAATCACGCTGCCGGCCTTAACAAGGGGGGGGGGGGGGGGGGGGGGGGGGGCGGGGGGGGGGGCGGCGGGCGGGGGGGGGGGCGGGGGGGCGCGGGCGGGGGCGGGGGGGGGGGAGGGGCGTCTGGGGGCGGGAGGGCCCGCGGCGGGGGGGGAG
>JAJQEA010000413.1 GCA_021201905.1 Clostridia bacterium | reverse complement strand
CTGTCCCCTGGACCAGACAGCAGTCCAATCCTGCTTTTTTACATATGTCCTCACCCATATTACCCGGACAGGTATGGATTTCCAGCTGCTTCTCCACTGGCCTTAAGAGCTTCATGGCGGCCAGGGCCTTTGCGCCTGCTTCCGGAACAGCGCCAAGCTCCAGGGCTTTTTTCAGGGTCTGGGTGCCATCGGACCCCTTTAACCCTACTTTTCCTCCGATACCAGCCACAGGATTTACGATAAATCCTATTTTTTTCATTTTATTTATGTACTTAATCGGCTGTTGATGATTTAAGTATTCTCCTTTCTTTTTGATATAATATTCTGATAATATGTCTAAAAATTAACTAATGTCATTATAAGGCATGCTCTATAAGGGATTGTCAAGAAAAATTTTAGGATAAAACCGGATGAAAAAAGAAAAACCTTCCTCTTAAGGGGAAGGTTGCAAAAAAAGGTAAAAGCTAGGGATTCTGGCAGATGACCATGTGGATTTTTGTGACAAATTCATCTGCATTTTTAATAAGGTTGGGACTGATGAAATAACTTTCAAAGGACTGGCCCGTCAATATGATTCCGTTTTCCTTGGCATAGGCCAGAGTCCGGTGGTAGGCATCCATGATTTCCTTATAACTGCCAAGGTGGATGGTGGTGAGACACTGGTATTCCGGCATGACCTTGATTTGGCTGTCCCTGACCTGGGTTTCCTTTATGGGATAAAAAATCTGAAAGTGGGTGGGGATATCAAAAAAACTGGTGGCTGAAATGGTCATAAAAGAATGCGGTCAGTTTTCCGGCGATTTCCAGGTGGCGCGTGTCCATATAATTTTCCAGTTCGATTTCGTGTTCCAGAAAAAGGTTGCTGACATAAGCGCTGCTGTAGTAATTGGAAAAGGCAATGAGACCGGGAGCATAGATTTCACGCTGAACCTGTCCGGCAGAGGAGGACAGATTATCATAGAACTGGTCTGACAGACGGTCGCGGAAATCGCTGAGGCGCATTATGCTTTTTTTTCAGGCGCGTAAGCTCCCTGGAGCAGTCCTCGATCTTGCGGTTGAGTAACTTAACCTTGTCCTGCCTCTGGTTCTTTTGCAGGTAATCCCGGATTTCATTTAATTTCAAACCCGCATTCTTTAATTTTTTTGTGGTGATAATATCCTGAATCTGGTCTTTTGTATAATAACGGTAATTATTGTTCTCATCAATATCAGGTATGATAAGCTGAATTTCATCGTAATACCGCAGTGTTTTAGCGCTCACATTGCTCAGTCTGGCAGCCTCCCCCACGGAATACTTATCCTTGATTTTAGACACGACCCCTTCCCCCCGTTTCATAAGACGTTTCCCACCATGTTCCAAAGTAAGTATAGTCCATAGAAAGAGGTTTGTAAATGTCTGGCCCGGCAGTAAAGGGACACAAAATGGTAAGCAAAATGGAAAAGCCCCGGAGAGGAGTCACACATTGTCCATCTGTCCCATACAATATACCATAATCATATTTATTAAAGGAGGTTTTGATATGTGTTGTAATAGATGCTGCTGTAGGTGCTGCCGATGCTGTAATGGATGTAATTGTGGTAATGGCTGTAATTGGGGTAGTGGATGCCGGTGCTGCCGATGCTGCAGGTGCTGGGGCTCCAACCAGAATGACTGGGATAATAACTGGTGGCCGGTATGGGATCCGTGCGCAGGCGAGAGACGGCAGGCTTTCCGCGCCGGCTTTAACGATGGGTACAGGGTAGGATTTGAGGACGGAAGGCGGAGCTGCCGTCCATTCCCAAGATAAATCAGGAGAGCGGGTACCGGCAGTGCCGGGCCGCTTTTGGGGTGAATCCCTTGTTTTGTACTCCGTCCCGTGGTAAAATCAAAAGAAGCCTGCACGGTCTGCCTGTGCAGGGCAGGGAGGCAATGTACATATGATGGATGACAAGACCATTTTATTTGAAAAGACACCGGTGCCAAAGGCTGTGATGCAGCTGGCAGTCCCCACTATCCTGAGCTCGCTGATCATGGTGATTTACAACATAGCGGATACATATTTTGTGGGAATGATGAACAATCCCGTGCAGAATGCCGCGGTGACGCTGGCGGCGCCTGTACTTCTGGCCTTTAACGCGGTCAACAACCTGTTCGGCGTGGGCAGCTCCAGCATGATGAGCCGGGCCCTGGGGCGCAAGGACTTTGAGGCGGTCCGGCGCAGCAGCGCCTTCGGGTTTTACTGCGCGCTGTTTTTCGGCGTTCTTTTTTCTGTTCTGTGCACGGTTGGCCTGAACCCACTGCTGGTTCTTCTGGGGGCGGACGCCAACACAATGGATGCAACGGCCGGATATCTGAAGTGGACCGTGCTCTTTGGGGCTGCTCCGGCCATCCTGAATGTGGTAATGGCCTACATGGTCCGTTCTGAGGGTTCGTCCCTCCATGCCAGCATCGGAACCATGAGCGGCTGTCTGCTGAATATTATTCTGGACCCCATCTTCATTCTGCCGTGGGGGCTTGATATGGGAGCGGCGGGAGCAGGCCTTGCCACCTTCCTTTCCAACTGCGCTGCCTGTGTCTACTTTTTTGCGCTGCTGCGGGTCAGGAGGAAAACAACCTTTGTCTGTATCAATCCGAAAAAGTTTTCCTTTCAGAAGTACATCGTGCTGGGAGTGTGCGGCGTGGGCATACCGGCGGCAATCCAGAATCTTCTCAATGTGACAGGCATGACCATACTGAACAATTTTACATCAGCCTACGGCGCCCAGGCCGTGGCCACCATGGGCATCACCCAGAAAATCAACATGGTTCCCTGCAGATTGCCATGGGCTTTTCCCAGGGCATCATGCCTCTCATCAGCTACAACTATGCCAGCGGCAACCACAGGAGAATGAAGGAAACAGTATTCTTTACCATCAAGACCTTACTGCCGTTTTTGGTGATGGTATCCCTGGGGTATTACGCCGGGGCAGGCATGCTTACAAGGGCGTTTATGGACAATGAGGCTATTGTCGCCTATGGAACTAGATTCCTGCGGGGGTTCTGCCTGGGACTTCCGTTCCTGTGCATGGATTTCCTGGCGGTAGGAGTATTCCAGGCAGTGGGCATGGGAAAGGCGGCGCTGAGCTTTGCCATACTGCGCAAAATCCTGCTGGAGATTCCCGCCCTGTACCTGTTAAACCGCCTGTTCCCGCTGTACGGTCTTTCCTATGCCCAGCTGGTGGCGGAGCTGGTGCTTTCCATTGCGTCGGTTATTATGCTGGCCCGTATTTTTGGAAGGATGCAGAGGGAGGACAGAGCCTCCTGCGAAGGTGTAAGAGGCGGAAGCCCTTCCTAATGGTAAGTAATTCCTGAATGCGGCCAGGGGGGATAAAAAAACATGCCTGTGGGCTGGAAGTTACAGCCGTGGTTTGCTATAATATACTTATTATAACAATAGCAGTTGGAGAAATGAGATGCAGAATACGAACGTGAATCAGTATATATTACAGTCAGTAGACAATTCCCTGTCATTAATTGAACTGCTCTGTGACCATGAAGAGCTTAGCCTGGCTGATATGGTTTCCATGACGGATTATGGGAAGAGCAGTATTTTTAGGATGTTGAATACCCTTGAAAAACATAAGATGGTAACAAAAACAGAGAATAACCGGTACAGGCTTGGTTACCACCTGGCTACCATCGGTTCCATTGTAACCAGCAGGATGGAGATTACCGGGATTGCGCACCCCTATCTGGTAGATTTATCGGCAAGGACAAAGGAGACGACCCATCTTGCAGTCCTGGTGGATGATACGAAGGTCCAGTTTATTGATAAGGTCCGGGGAGATTCCTCAATCTGGATGGAATCCTCAGTGGGCATGACCAGGAAAGCCCATCTGACAGGAACCGGTAAAGCCCAGCTTGCTTTTTGCGATGAAGCCCAGATTGAGAGTTATATTAAGAATACGGAGTTCGACCAGATGACCCGGTATACGATTAAGGACGAAAAAGAGCTGCGGGAGGAACTGGAAAGGATAAGGCAGCAGGGGTATGCCTGTGATAAGGAGGAGAGTGAGGAAGGCCTGGTATGCTTTGCCGCTCCAGTGGTGAACTTTAAGGGGAAGGTGGTTGCTGCTGTAAGCATCTCTGGGTTCAGGGACAAGATGTATGCAAGACAGGACGAATTCATCAGGGAGATAAAGGAGACAGCAGGACAGATATCGGCTGAACTTGCCTAGAGCAATTTTCAAACATGCTCTAGCCCGCATAAAAGAGAATATGGTTTATTTTGGAAATGCACTGTTTTTCACAAAACAGTGCATTTTTTTGATTGTTTATTGACATTTGCGTGTATCGGTTGTATAGTAAAGATAGTTCTTTATAAGAAATAGCGTTTCATATAAAGAAACAAAAACAAGTAAGAATGTTTTATTTACGTTAAATAAGGGAATAGAATGCAGGTATGCATTTTAGATAAAATCAGCCCAGTGGTTACTGTCTGGCAACACCACATAATGTCCGGACAAATTATGAATACGAAAGGAGGGAAACGGTTCTGTTAAATCATACAGTAACAGGCTGATGAAAGTAAATGGGGGTGTGGCAGGGCGTATGCCGGCCACGGATTAGCCTACATCTGAGGTAGGGTATAGGCTGTCACTACAATATGAGGAGGATTTTTCATGGGTACAAATGCAGCTGATTCACGAAAGCGGTCACCAGGTATGGTTCTTGTTGTAATGCTGATATCAATGGTTGCAGGTTCTATCTGTATGAATAAGGTTGCGCCGGTATTGACAAACATTGTTTCCGATCTGGCAATTGCCAACAGCACACTGTCAGGCATGCTGATGTCTATATTTGTTATATCAGGTATATTCCTATCCATACCGATGGGAATGCTGACAACCAAGTACGGAACATTTAAAACAGGGCTGTTTTCCCTTGCAGCCATCATCATTGGTTCTTCCATGGGCGCTGTTGCGGGTAATTACACCCTGCTGCTTGTCAGCAGGATGGTGGAAGGTATCGGGCTTATGTTCCTGGCGACCATTGGCCCAGCCGCGGTGGCATCGTCGTTTTCAGACGAAAAGCGTGGAACTGCAATGGGACTGCTGATGTGCTTTATGTCATTCGGGCAGATCATTGCGCTGAACCTTGCGCCGGTCATGGCAGCCTCAGGGACATGGAGGAACTTCTGGTGGTTCAGTGCGGGATTTGGGGCAGTGGGCATGGTGCTGTGGGTTATTTTCATCAAAGGGATTGACGATGGGGCTGACGGCGCGGCTGCACAGGAAAGCAGTGTGGGAGCCACCCTTGGGGATGTACTTGCCAATAAAGGGGTATGGCTGGTCTGTATTACATTTTTTGCTTACATGATTACACATATGGGCGTGTTCAATTATCTTCCTACTTATCTTACCGAGGTGGGCGGCATCAGCGCCACACTCGCAGGAACGCTTACAAGCGTGGCCAGCCTGATTGGCATACCGGTAGGAATTGTGGGCGGCATGATTGCGGATAAGTGGGGCTCCAGGAAAAAACCTCTGGCCATAACCATGATTCTATTTGCTGTCCTGATAGGGACCATTCCCATGTTTAACAGTTCAAACTTCATAATTCTTTTAGTATTGTACGGTATTGTCGCCATGGCAGAGGCCGGATTGTGCTTCACGTCCGTAACAGAGGTGGTCAAGGCAAACCAGGGCAGTTCTGCATCTGCGGTTCTTAATACGGCGCAGTGGCTGGGAGCATTTTTAAGTACCATGATTTTTGGGACACTGCTGGACAGCTTTGGCTGGAGCACCAGTTTCTATGTCATGGTTCCTATCGCGCTGGTTGGAGCGGCAGCTGCACTATGTAACAAAGACTTAAAGTAGAGGAGGGTTTTAAAGATGAAGGATATCATAACCATAGCGGCGGTTAATTTTGACCCTGTCTGGGGAGACAGCGAAGATAATTTGAAACGCATGCTGGAGCATATTGAGGCACAGGCAAAGCAGGGGTGCGACCTGATTGTATTTCCGGAGACGGCACTGACCGGCTATGACGATGACACGGGTAAACGCTTAGAGGAAAAGATGCACCGAAGGCTTGCCCAGACCGTTCCCGGGCCGTCCACGGACGCTGTCTGTGAACTCACAAAAAAGTACGGGATATATGTTGTATACGGGCTGGCTGAGAGGGACGCACAGGATCCGTCCAAAGTTTACAATGCGGCGGCTGTCTGCGGGCCTGACGGAGTGATCGGATGCTGCAGGAAGATACATCTCCCCTTTGCAGAACAGAACTGGGCGGTCCGGGGGGATACACCCATGCTCTTTGACTCGCCGTGGGGGACCATTGGGGTGGGTATCTGCTATGATACATACGCTTATCCGGAGATTACCAGATATGCAAGGGCCATGGGCGCCCGGCTGTTCATCAACTGTACTGCCATCGGAACCTCTGAGTCCGGCGGCGCAGGCAGATACACGGGCAACTGTTCCCTGGAATACCATGCCCATACCAACGATATGTTCATAGTGTCCTCCAATATGTACGGAAAGGATGTAACCACGTATTTCATGGGTGGCTCCAGCATCATCGGCCCAGGAAGCAAGCCTCCCCATATTTTCTATTATGCAGGGACTCCTTTCGAGGAGGAGGGCGCAGATGAGGGGACCATTGCAAAGGCTACCATTGATCTTTCTATCGTGAAGAAATCCTTCCTGAATGGCATTTGGGAGAACCCAGACTGGCGTCCGGATCTTTATGCGAGGTGGTTTGACAAGGTTACGGAGACAGGATTCCTGAAAAAGTAGTGGTTTCTGTCGCAACAGAACAGGTACGGATAAATCATATGGAGGCGGGGCGCGATGGGGCGTACCGTCTCCCGCATAAAAGGATGGTGCTGGAATGGTTATATCAATAATAGGATCTGGTGCAATGGGCTGCAGATTTGGTGTGGCTTTTGCCGAAGCCGGTGCCCAGGTATGGCTGTACGATGTATGGCAGGAGCATGTGAATCAGATGAATGAAAACGGCCTTGTGGTGGAAGACGGGGTTGGCGGGGAACGGACACTGGAGGTAAATGCCGTGTCAGATATAAGCAGGATGCCTGTATCGGATGTGGTGGTGATTTTTACAAAATCTATGTATACCATGGATGCAATCACAAAAGCGATTCCCATAATAGGCAGGGATACGGCAGTACTGACCCTTCAAAACGGCCTGGGTAATATTGAGGCGATTAGAGAAGCCATGGGCAATCATCCGGTCATTGCAGGTGTGACCAATTATGCCAGCGATCTTTTAAAACCAGGACGGGTGGAATTAAAGGGGAGCGGTGTCACGAAGATGATGGCACTGGATGAAGGCGCCAGGGAGACAGCGGCCTGTCTGGCCGGGATGCTGTGCGCGGTGGGACACAATGCCATACTGTCTGATGATGTCCTCATTGATATATGGGAAAAGGTGGCGTTTAATGCGGCCCTTAATACGACAACGGCTATCACCGGGCTGACGGTAGGAGGCGTGGGAAGCCTGCCCGAAAGCCGGCAGCTTTTGTTTGACATCTCATCCGAGGTGGTTATGGTGGCAAAGGCAGAGGGAATCAATGCCAGTGAGTCCCATGTGCATGAAATTATCGAGAGCGTGTTTGACCCGGAGATGTCAGGTGACCATAAAACCTCCATGCTGCAGGACCGTATTCTGAAACGGAACACGGAGATTGAGGCGGTCTGCGGCAGGGCAGTGCAGATTGGGAAGAAGCATGGACTTAAAACACCGAAGCTGGAATGTGTCTATGCTCTGGTCAAGGTCATTGAATGTAATTACAACAAAATATGTTTATAAGCTTTTGGGGAGGAAAGAAATGATTAAACTTAAATTCTTCGGACTGGGAGGACAGGGGGTTGTCACCGCGGCAAAGATGTTTTCCGAGGCCTATTCCCTGTACGAGGAGAACTTTGCAATTACAATACCAGCCTATGGTCATGAGAGGAGGGGAGCTCCTGTCAACACAAGTATTATTGCAGATGACAAGCCTGTGATGCAGAACTGCTTTGTGTATGAGCCGGATGTTGTGGTTGTAATGGATGCTTCAGTGATTGACAAGGGAGTTGACATAGCTGCCGGTATACACCGTGACAGTATTCTTGTTCTGAACACCCATAAGAAATCCGATGTGGAGCGGTACTCCGAGCTGGGGTTTGCAAAGGTTTACTATGCGGACGGAACCGGGATTGCACAGGCCAACATAGGTATGGGCATACCCAATGGTTCTATGCTGGGTGCCCTTGCAAGGACCGGTATTGTGGGTATTGATGCAATTGAACATGCAATTATGGATACATTTGGGAAGAAAGCGGGGGAAAAGAATGCTAAGGCAGCAAGAGAAGCATATGAAAAAACGGAATGCTGAACATCTGATGGGGCCGGTTGCAACTGTATTTGCGGCTGGAAAGACAGGGTCATGGAGACTGGAGCGCCCGGTTGTGGATTACACTTCCTGCATTAAGTGCGGGACATGTGAACGGTACTGCCCGTCAGACATCATAACCATAGATAAAGATGCAGAGGAATGCGTGAGGATAGATTTTGACTATTGTAAGGGATGCGGCGTCTGTGCAAATGAATGTCCTAAGGATTGTATTACCATGGTAGAGGAAGGAGGCGGGGAGAATGTATAAAATGCTGGATGGGAATTATGCGGCGGTGGAAGCCATGAAACTGGCAAAAGTAAAGGTTATCGCGGCATATCCGATTACACCTCAGAGTTCCATTTCTGAAAAACTCAGTGACCTGGTAGCGGACGGGACCCTTGACGCACAGTATATCCGCGTGGAGTCAGAACACTCTGCCATGTCTGCCACCGTGGCAGCCCAGATGGCCGGGGTACGCGCGGCCACCGCAACCGCCTCCAACGGCCTGGCCCTCATGCATGAGGTGCTGACCATGGCCTCAGGTAACCGCCAGCCAATTGTGATGCCTGTGGTGAACCGGGCAGTGGCATCCCCCTGGTCACTCTGGTGTGAGCACGGCGACACCATGAGCCAGCGTGACCTTGGATGGATACAGATTTACTGTCAGAATTGCCAGGAGGTACTGGACTTTATGCTGATGTCCTATAAGGTTACAGAAGATAACAGGGTCCTTCTTCCGGTGATGGTCTGCCTGGATGGATTTTTCCTATCCCATTCCATTTCCATGCAGAAGATCGATGTCCCGGCTCAGAATGAGGTGGATGCATATATCGGTGAGTACACTCCAAAAAATCTGCACTTGAATCCGTCAGACCCCATGTTTATCTGTGATTTGACAACCTCGGACGAGTATACGGAAATGAAATTCCAGCAAAAGGTAGCAATGCTGGACGCTGTCAGTGTAATGGAAGAAGCCATGGATGAATTTGAACATCAATTTGGCAGGAAGCTTTCCATTGCCGAGCCTTACCGGCTGGACGACGCAGAGGTGGTGCTGGTAGCCCTTGGTTCCATGTGCGGAACTGCAAAGTGCGTGGTGGATGAGCTGCGTGACAGGGGAGAGAAAGCCGGCCTTTTAAAATTGTCCGTATTCCGTCCATTCCCCACGGAGCTGATTGGCAAGTACCTTGCCGGTAAAAAGGTAATCGGGGTATTTGACAGAAGCAGCGGCCTGGGAAGCCAGGGCGGCCCGCTGTACAATGAGGTAAGGAGCGCCCTGTGCACGCAGCAGTCCCAGATTGTCAGCTTCATCGGAGGACTGGGGGGACGGGATGTCTCAGACAGAACACTGCACAGGCTGTACAGTCAAATGATGGATATAAGCAAAGGCAGTACCAGTACATACACACAGTGGATTGATGTGAGGGATGATGCCATGCAGTTAAGGGAGGTGCAGCATGTATAAACTGGAACATGAATCAAAGGGGGCTGTCTCCCACGGTATCAGCACATGTGCGGGATGCGGCCTGGAGATAGTGATGCGGAATGTTCTCTCAGTGGTGGGGGACGATATCATATTGATCATTCCACCCGGATGCGCGGCTCTTTTTTCCGGGTGCGGCATTGAGACATCGGTAAAGGTGGCTGGTTATCAGTGCAACCTTGAAAATGTGGCCTCCACGGCGGCAGGGGTTAAGGCCTCGCTCCTTGCGCAGGGTAACGATCATACCACGGTAATCGGGTTCGCCGGGGATGGCGCCACTGTGGATATAGGAATCCAGGCTCTGTCAGGCGTTATGGAGCGCAGGGATAAAATCATGTACATCTGCTATGACAATGAGGCGTATATGAACACGGGAATCCAGGGGAGCAGTTCCACTCCCATGTTTGCCAGCACCACAACCACACCCGCGGGCAAGCGCACGGTAAGAAAAGACCTTGTGGGCATTGCCATGGCCCATGATATTCCCTACGCGGCCACTGCCAGTATCAGCAACCTGCCGGATTTAAGAAAAAAAGTACAGAAGGCAAAGGGTACAGACGGGCCGTCCCTTGTCCACGTCCATGCGCCGTGCCCAACAGGATGGCGTTACGCTTCCTCAAAAACAGTGGAGGTGGCAAGAAAGGCGGTTCAGACAGGATGCTGGGCTTTGTACGAATATGAAGACGGCAGGACAACAGTCAATTACAGGCCGAAGGAGCTGAAACCCATCGGGGAGTACATTTCCCTGCAGGGGCGTTTCAAAAACATGACAGAGGAAGAAAAGGCCCTGATGGCCGCAAATACAGAGAATCATTTCAGACGTTTGATAAAAAGGCTGGATGATATGAATGGTTGAGGTGCCTATGGAGAGATATGAGATTTTAGTAATCAATCTTGGTTCATCTTCAACCAAGGTGGCATATTACATCAATGATACCTGCATGGTTAAGGCGAATCTTGCCCATCTGTCAGAAGAACTGAAACAGTATGACTCCATATGGAAGCAGGCTGGCATGCGTATGAATGCGATAGAGAAATTCATGGATGAGAACGGCATAGACAAAGGGAAGCTGGCAGCTGTGGTATCCAGGGGCGGACACACAAGGCCGCTGACAGGCGGGACCTATTTGATTAATCAGGTCATGCTTGAGGAATCGGCCAGCGAGGCATATGGCAACCACGCATGTGACCTGGGCCTTGTGCTGGCCAACCGCCTGGCCTCATACGGGGCCAGACCCATGACAGCCAACACGCCTGTTACAGATGAATTTGAGCCTTTGGCAAGATATTCGGGCCTGCCCGAAATAGAGAGAAGGAGCAGTTTCCACGCTCTGAACCATAAAGGGGCTGCCAGGCATTATGCAAAGGAGACCGGAAGGGATTACGGCTCACTGAACCTGATTGTGGTCCATATGGGCGGAGGGATTTCCGTGGCAGCCCATAAAAAGGGGAAAATGATTGATGCCAACAATGGACTGGCGGGCGACGGGCCATTTTCCACCAACCGGAGCGGTGGACTGCCCGTAGGAAGCCTGATTTCAGAATGCTACAGCGGAAAATATACGCAGAAACAGATGATGCGCCGGGTCAACGGTGAAGGCGGCATGCTGGCATATGTGGGGGAGAGCGACACCCTTACCGTTGAAAAGCGGGCAGAGGCAGGAGATGAATCATGCGCCATGGTCCTGGATGCAATGGCCTACCAGGTATCCAAGGAAATCGGCGCGTGCGCAGCAGTCCTCGCAGGACAGGTAGATGCAGTCATCCTGACAGGAGGTATGGCCCATTCCCAACACCTGACCGGATTTATAGAAGAGCGGGTAGGCTTTATCGCACCTGTTGTCAGATATCCGGGCGAGTACGAGATGCAGTCCCTGGCGGAAAATGCCTATGAGGTTCTGTGCGGAAAACAGCCGTTGCTTATCATGGAGCAGGGGGGGGGGGAGAGAACATGTTTAACTGTTTTAAGGATTTTGAGTGTGATGTCCGGTTAAGCGGGCGAAGGTTTACAATCGG
>JAJQEA010000234.1 GCA_021201905.1 Clostridia bacterium | reverse complement strand
AAGAAGAAAAAGGACCCCAGGGATGAAAAGATAGAGGAGCTCACCGACCGGGTGAAGCGGCAGATGGCGGAATTTGAGAATTTCCGCAAGCGGACGGACAAGGAAAAGTCCGCCATGTATGAGATGGGAGCCAAGGACATCATAGAAAGAATCCTTCCCGCTATCGACAACTTTGAGAGAGGCCTGGCAACCGTGCCTGAGGACGCAAAGGGAACACCCCTGGCGGAGGGCATGGAGAAGATATATAAGCAGTTTTGCAAAACACTGGAGGAAGCCGGTGTGAAAGCCATTGAAGCAGTAGGCCAGGAGTTTGACCCCAACTACCACAACGCGGTGATACATGTGGATGATGACAGCCTGGGAGAGAACATAGTGGCGGAGGAATTGCAGAAGGGCTACATGTACAGGGACAGCGTGGTCAGACACAGTATGGTAAAAGTGGCAAATTGACATTGAGCACTTGACGAGGTGTTTAATTCTCATAAAATAATCAGGAGGAAAAGACTATGAGCAAGATTATCGGTATTGACTTAGGTACGACAAACAGCTGTGTGGCTGTTATGGAAGGCGGAAAACCAACTGTTATTGCCAACGCGGAGGGCGTAAGGACAACACCATCCGTTGTGGCATTCACAAAGACAGGAGAGAGGCTGATTGGCGAGCCTGCAAAGCGTCAGGCAGTTACCAACGCAGATAAGACCATTTCTTCCATCAAGCGCCACATGGGCACAGACTACAGGGTAGACATCGACGGAAAGAAGTACACTCCACAGGAGATTTCCGCTATGATTCTGCAGAAGCTGAAAGCAGACGCGGAGAGCTATCTGGGAGAGACTGTCACAGAGGCAGTTATCACGGTTCCGGCCTACTTTAACGACGCCCAGCGTCAGGCCACCAAGGATGCAGGCAAGATTGCAGGCCTGGATGTAAAGCGTATCATCAACGAGCCTACGGCGGCAGCCTTGGCTTACGGACTTGACAATGAAAAAGAGCAGAAGATCATGGTATACGACTTGGGCGGCGGTACCTTTGATGTTTCCATTATTGAAATCGGCCACGGCGCAATCGAGGTGCTCTCCACCAACGGCGATACCCGGCTGGGCGGCGATGACTTTGACAATGCAATCACAAACTGGATGATTTCCGAGTTCAAGAAGGCCGAGGGCGTGGACCTGTCCAATGACAAGATGGCTCTCCAGAGACTGAAGGAAGCGGCTGAGAAGGCAAAGAAGGAGCTGTCCACAGCTACCACCACCAATATCAACCTGCCATTCATCACCGCAACAGCCGAGGGACCAAAGCATCTGGATATGAACCTGACCAGGGCTAAGTTTGACGAGCTGACCCATGACCTGGTAGAGCGCACCGCCATCCCGGTACAGAACGCCCTTAAGGATGCGGGCATCACTGCCTCTGAGCTGGGCAAGGTGCTGCTGGTAGGCGGTTCCACACGTATGATCGCTGCGCAGGAAAAGGTAAAACAGCTGACAGGCAAGGAGCCAAGCAAGTCTCTGAACCCAGATGAGTGCGTTGCCATCGGCGCGGCTATCCAGGGCAGCAAGCTGGCCGGCGATGCAGGCGCAGGAGACATCCTTCTTCTGGATGTAACACCTCTTTCCCTGTCCATCGAGACCATGGGCGGCGTGGCTACCAGACTGATTGAGAGGAACACCACCATACCTACCAAGAAGAGCCAGATTTTCTCAACCGCAGCCGACAACCAGACAGCGGTGGATATCCATGTGGTACAGGGCGAGCGTCAGTTTGCAAGGGATAACAAGACACTGGGACAGTTCCGTCTGGATGGAATTCCGCCAGCAAGAAGAGGTATTCCACAGATTGAGGTTACCTTTGACATCGATGCCAACGGTATCGTAAATGTATCCGCAAAGGATTTGGGAACCGGCAAGGAGCAGCACATCACCATTACCTCCGGCTCCAACATGTCAGACGATGATATCGATAAGGCTGTGAAGGAAGCAGCTGAATACGAGGCGCAGGACAAGAAGCGCAAGGAAGCCATCGACGCAAGGAACGATGCGGACTCCATGGTATTCCAGACCGAGAAGGCCCTGGAAGAGGTTGGAGACAAGATTGCACCCGGCGACAAGGCGGAAGTGGAAGCTGACCTTAATTCACTGAAGGAAGCCATCAACCGTGCTCCGGTTGAGGAGATGACAGACGCACAGGTAGAGGACATCAAGTCCGGCAGAGAGAAGCTGATGAACAGCGCCCAGAAGCTGTTTGCTAAGGTTTATGAGCAGGCGCAGGCCTCCGGCGCGGCAGGCCAGGCAGGCCCGGACATGGGCGGCGCCGGAAACGCGGCAGGCGGCGATGACGTTGTGGACGCTGATTTCAAGGAAGTATAAATCCAGGGAAGTAAATCCGTATAAAACAAACAGGGGGCTTAGGAGCCGGGAAACCGGCCACTACCCCCTTTGTGGCTGATAAAGAGTGCTTTTAAAACTGCCTGTCAGGGCCAGTTTTGCGGCGTTCAGATAGATTAAGAGGTAAACAACATGGCAGAGAGTAAGAGAGATTACTATGAAGTTCTGGGCGTTCCCAAAGATGCAGATGAGGATGCATTGAAAAAAGCATACAGGAAACTTGCCAAGAAATACCACCCCGATGCCAATCCAGGCGATAAAGAGGCAGAGGCCAAGTTTAAAGAAGCTTCCGAGGCATCCAGCGTGTTAAGCGACCCTCAGAAACGGCAGCAGTACGACCACTTCGGCCATGCTGCGTTTGAACAGGGAGGCGCCGGGGCAGGCGGCTTTGGCGGCGGCTTCGGCGGCTTTGACTTCGGCGGGGATATGGGTGATATCTTCGGCGATATTTTCGGTGATATTTTTGGCGGCGGCCGGTCCGGGAGGGCCAGGAGCGGTCCTTCACGGGGCGCCAACATAAAGACTTCTGTTAGGATTACATTTGAGGAAGCCGTATTTGGCTGTGAGAAAGAGATCGAGATTAACTTTAAAGAAACATGTGCCAGCTGTCACGGCACGGGCGCCAAGGCAGGCACCTCCCCCCAGACCTGTTCCAAGTGTAACGGAAAGGGCAAAATCATGTACACACAGCAGTCCTTCTTCGGGACCGTGCAGAATGTGCAGACCTGTCCTGACTGTAACGGTACGGGACAGGTTATCAAGGAAAAGTGTCCTGACTGCTACGGCACGGGCTATAAGACGGTCCGCAAGAAATTCAAGGTATCCATACCCGCGGGCATTGACAACGGCCAATGCGTGCGTCTGGCAGGGGGCGGCGAACCCGGCACAGGCGGCGGTGGGCGCGGTGATTTGCTGGTGGAGGCAGTTGTTTCCCAGCATCCCATATTCAAGCGCCAGGATACCAGTATTTATTCCACGGTGCCTATTTCCTTTGCCCGGGCAGCCCTGGGAGGCCCTATCCGCATAAAGACCGTGGACGGCGAAGTGGAGTACGACGTGAGACCGGGTACCCAGACAGATACCAAGGTGCGCTTAAAGGGCAAGGGTGTTCCCTCGCTGCGCAGCCGCAGTGTCAGGGGAGACCACTATGTTACCCTGGTGGTACAGGTTCCGGAGCGCATGAACCAGGCGCAGAAGGAGGCCTTAAGGCGATTTGACGACGCCATGAACGGCGTCACCTCCCCGGAGGAAGAAAAGCCTAAGAAAAAGGGTATTTTCAAATAGATAGGAAACAGTATGAGCCCGGACGGCAGCACAGAGAGCCAGTCCGGGCCTTTTTATGTCTGTTCCCGGTTGTGCAGCGGGCCAAAAAAGGGTATGATAGGGATTGGGCTGTGACAGGAAGCATGGCCGTGATAAGGAGAGGAACATTCAGATGGACAACCGTTATTTTGAGACTCTGGCCGTACCGCTGCCGGAGGACATTGAAAAATTAAAGTGGAGAGGGGATTTTGCCGGGGCTGTCCGCAGGATTGACAGCAGGCTGAAAAGGGATATTCCCCAGGCATTGAGAAAGCGTCTTATGATAGAAAAGGAGATTCTCAAGCGCATGCCGGGACAGTACCCCTATACATGGACAGAGGCCCTTGACATACTGCGGGACAATGTAAGGGATTTTAAGGACAGTGAACTGGAAACCCTGTGGGAGGAGGATGCCGCGGATTGGATTTACGTGGATGGTGAGGTACGCTTCCGGAGCAGCTTCCTGAAAAATGTTTTAAAGACCAGGAAAGAATATGAGAACCGGGCCCTGGACAGGGGACTGGTCCGGTCTAAGGCGGAGAACTTCGGGCTGCTGAACAGAACCATGGCTTCCATGAAGGAGCAGGGAGGCGCCGCACGCAGGTTTTGCATCCGCGGGACACTTGGTATCCTGGAGGAAGCGGAGCGGGAAGGTGAAGATATCAAGGTCTACCTGCCTCTGCCAATTGAATATGCCCAGGTAAAGAATGTAAACATCCGCAGCGTAAGAATCGGGGACAGGGAGGCCGAACAACAGGAGTATACCATTGCGCGGCCAGATGCCTTCCAGCGCACCATCTGCTTCCATACAAAGCACAGGAGGGGGCAGAAGTATTCTGTGGAGTTTTCCTTTGAGAACCGGGAAGCATACCTGGATTTCTCCCATGGCAGCCCGGAATATATTGGGGAGAAATGTGGCGGGGGGAAACTCGGCGGAGGGAATCACAGCGGAGGGAATCACAGCGGGCGCGGAGCAAATGGGTTTGCAAAGCCCGCAGATGCCTGGCTGGCGCAGCATCCTCCCCAAATCCCGTTCACCCCCCCCCCTGATCCGGGAGCTGGCGGCTGAAATCGTGGGGGAGGAGCAGGATCCCTTAAAGAAGGCCAGAAGAATATACGATTATATCACCACCCATGTGATGTATTCCTTTGTGCGCAGCTACTTTACCCTGACCGACATTCCCCAGTATGCGGCCTCGTCCATGAAGGGGGACTGCGGCGTACAGGCGCTTTTGTTCATTACCCTGTGCCGTGTGGCTGGCATTCCGGCCAGATGGCAGGCGGGACTCTATACATCGCCCTTTGAAATCAGCTGCCATGACTGGGCGCAGTTTTACACAGCTTCCCATGGCTGGCGCTATGCGGACTGTTCCTTCGGAGGGGCGGCTTACCGGGAGGGGGATACAGAGAGATGGGATTTCTACTTTGGAAACCTGGATCCCTTCCGCCTTCCGGCAGCCAGGGAGTTCGGATATGAGTTTGAACCACCCATGGCCCATTTGAGGAACGACCCCTACGACAACCAGATGGGGGAGGCGGAATATGGGGACAGAAGCCTTCTGGAAGAGGAATACTCCACGGAATATGAGATGATTTCCCTGGAGGACATAGCATATTAAAGAAGTGCCTGTAAAAATATTAAGAAATCCGTAAAGAATTGTAAGAATTAGTAGGCTATAATGTTATCATATCTGTAGAAAGGCATACAAACAGAATGAACAGACGCTTATTAATAACCGGGGCCGGGGGATTTCTCGGTTCCCGGATTTGTGAATATTTTAATGGCAGGGACGGATATGAGGCAGTGGGGGTGACGCACAAGGAACTGGATATCGAGGATTTTGTGGCGGTTTCCGCCTTTGTGAAGGCCATCCGGCCCGATTATGTCCTCCACTGTGCGGCCATTTCCAACACAGGCACATGTGAAAGGAATCCTGTTCTCTCAGAGAACGTCAATGTCAGGGGAACCGTCAATCTGGCCAAGGCGTGCAGGAACGCCGGAAGCCGCATGATATTTACCAGTTCGGACCAGATTTACAACACATCCCATTCCCCGGAGCCCAACCATGAGGGCAGCGAGGGAAAGCCGGGAAATGTGTATGGAAGAGATAAAAAGCGGGCGGAGGATGCCATGCTCACATATCTGCCGGGCGATGTGGCCCTCAGGCTCACCTGGATGTATGACGTCCCGGCCAGGGGCAGGGTAGCCGGACAGGGCCTTTTGCAGAAGCTGGCGGACGCGATAAAGGAAAGACGGGAGGTGGAGTTTCCTGTCCATGATTACAGGGGAATCACCTATGTGTGGGAGGTGGTGCGCCATCTGGAGGCGGCCATGGGGCTTCCCGGAGGCGTTTATAACTTTGGAAGCGAGAACCGGTACAACACCTTTGACACGGCCAGGCTGTTCCTCAGGGAACTGGCAGGAAGCGATTCCGGCAGCCTGTTAAAGCCCAATGATGAGCGCTTTGCCTCCTGTCCCAGGAATCTGACCATGAACACGGACAAGATCCGGTCCCATGGGATACGGTTCTTCAATACCTCCGAGGGAATACGCCAATGCTGCCTGGAACACAGGGAAATGTCCCAGGCCCGGTGTTAAATGGCGATGAAAGGACGCATGATATGAGCAAACGCAATATATCGCCCCAGGCCGTCAGAATCTGCGGCCTGACCCTGCTGTGCCTGGTCATCATGTTCGGGGTGGCCGCGGCCAACAGGGCAAGGGGCGGAGAAAAACTGGTAAGTGAGTATACGGTGCAGGACGAGGTGCTTCCCAGGCATGTGAAATTTGAGTCCATGCCCGCGGACATGCCTCAGATGACAGCCACCTGGTTTTATAAGTATAAGGGCCTGGGGCAGTTTGACATGTGTGGGAGGCTGTTCCCTCAAAATCAGCTGGAAGCCCTGAACTTTGACCAGGAGGACATGGATTTTAAGGACGGATACTATATACAGGAGTACATTGTCCACGGATTTAAGACCCTGCCCCAGGAGGAGTATGAGGACCAGAAAACCCATTATGACCAGCTGGCGGCCTCCTACGGATATAAGGAGTACAAGGTGGTCCGGGTTTCCTTTTCACAGAAATGGTCTCCCAAGGCCCTTGAGAAGGCTCCCCAGTGGGGGGACGGCGAGTTCACCAGGGATTTTGCGGTGGGCCGGGAAGCCGGGCTGCGGGAGAGATGGAAGATATTTGAGCTGGGCATGATGTGATTGGTCCGGCAGGCAGATTGTGACGAGACAGAAGGAGTGGGACAGATGAGACAGGGAAGCAGTACAGGAAGCCATACAATGGTGCAGCGCCACGGGATAGCAAGGGACCTGACGGTATGCGGGCTGTTCACGGCATTGACAGCAGTGGGGGCTTTTATTAAAATTGTCATACCGGTGGGGGCGGACACCATGAATTTCACCCTCCAGTGGTTCTTTGTGCTTCTGGCAGGCCTTTTGCTGGGCTCCAGAAAGGCCTTTCTCAGCGTGTCCACCTATCTTCTGATCGGACTGGTGGGAATCCCTGTTTTTGCCCGGGGAGGAGGCCCCTCCTATCTGATACGCCCCACCTTTGGGTTTCTGCTGGGATTCGCCCTGGCAGCCTACGTGATGGGAAAGCTGGTGGAGTGGATGCACGCTGTAAAGCCTGGGGCCTGTCTGTTCTGCGCCACAGTGGGCTATGTGATTTATTACGGAATGGGAATCCTTTACTTTTACTTCATCACCCACTTTGTGGTGGTGACGCCCGACACAGTGGGATGGGACGCCATCTTTGCGGTATACTGCCTGCCCACCATGATTCCGGACTATATACTCTGCATCCTGGCAGTGACGGTGGCAGGACGTCTGCGCCCGTCCATGGGGCGGATGATGGAGTGACACGGCTCATTCCCGTCCCTGCCTGACGCTGCGCTCATAATAAAAAATGTATTGCTGCATGATGCCGGCACAGCCGCTGTATCGCCCGAACACATCCTCTACGATTGCTTCACAGAGACGGTTTTTGGGGATACGGCGGTATTTTTTTCTGTCAAAATACTGTTCCATCAGAATTTTTTCAATCCATGTGTCCACCGGAAAGGCGTCTATGTGGTGGAGGCCGAAAAGACATACACAGTTGGCCACCTTTTTTCCGATTCCGTAAAATCCGGTGAGATATTCCATGGCGCCCTCATAATCCAGTGTGCCCAGATGGGCCAGATTGAGCCTGCCCGAAACCGCGTCCTGGCAGAGCCTGTGGATGTACTTGGCCCGGTATCCCAGCTTAAGGCCCATTAAATCGTCCAGGGAGGCAAGGCTGAGCTGGCTGGGATCAGGAAAGGAGCAGGCCGGGGCAAGGCGCCGTCCATGGTCCTGTCCGTCCTCCAGGACAGTGCCGTACCGGCTGCTGAGGGCTTCCACCAGCTGGCGTATGCCCGGAATGGTCTTTTGCTGGGAGATCACGAAGGTAATGATCATCTCCCAGGGGTCCTGACGCAGGATGCGGATGCCTGCCCCGCTCCTGGCGGCTTCCGTGAGATAGGAATTTTCCCGGTCAATGGAGTTAATGACGGCCTGGTAATCCCGGTCCATGTCCAGATAGGACAGCCAGAAGGAAAGGTCCTCATGAGGACAGTCCAGGCAGAGGGAAGGGCTCTCCTGCCATGCGCCCAGGACCCGGAGGCCGCTGATTAGCCGGTAGCCGTTCTTTGCCCCTGAGGGGTATGTATCCTCCGGCAGGGGAACCATGCGGAAGCACTGGCCGGACTGGTGAATCTGCTGCAGGTCCATGCAGGAAATTTCATAACGATGAATCATATGGGTACACCTTTCTTTTGTATGGGATTTTTATATGGTATTTTGGAAGGACTAGCACAAAATGGTCCCTGAATATAACTCTACCCCTTCTTTTTTTCAAAGTCAAATGTGATTTTCTGGCTTTCCGCTTGACATTTTCAGAAAATGTGACTAGAATGTAGGTTAGATTTGATAATCCAAAAGCGATGAAGGTGCATAGTAGACGTTTATTTTCCATCAGAGAGGGGAGGCCACCGGCTGTAAGCCTGCCCGGGTTCAGATAGACGGTTGAAATTCCCACCGGAGCCGTACAGGCAAAAGGATGCTTTCACCAATCAGTGGAAGGATTCCGGTAGTCTGTGACGCTGGCACACGTTACGTGCATCAAGTGTCTGTATATTCCAGGTGTAGGTCCCGGGATGATGCAGGAAGCAGGGTGGTACCGCGAGTTTACAGTCTCGTCCCTTCAGCAATGAAGAGACGGGGCTTTTTTGTTTCCTGGAACGCGGGTCCCGTGAAACAGAAATGCTTTTGTTACAAAGAAAAGGAGAAGCCATGAAAGAGCAGTTAGAGAAAATCAAAGAAGAGGCGCTGAGGCAGATCGAATCTTCTGAAGCGCTGGAGAAACTGAATGACATCCGTGTATCTTATCTGGGTAAGAAGGGAGAACTGACGAACCTGTTAAAGAGCATGAAGGATGTTGCCCCGGAGGACCGGCCAAAGGTGGGCCAGATGGTCAATGACGTCAGGGGCCTTATCGAGGGAAAACTGGAGGAGGCCAAGACTGCCCTTGCTGGGAAGGCCAGGGAGGAGCAGTTAAAAAGGGAGGTCATCGACGTCACCCTTCCGGCCAGGAAGAACAATGTGGGCCACAGCCATCCCAACACCATTGCCCTTGAAGAGGTGGAGCGCATTTTCGTGGGCATGGGATATGAGGTAGTGGAAGGTCCTGAGGTGGAGTACGACAGGTACAACTTTGAGAAGCTGAACATTCCAAAGGGCCATCCGGCCAGGGACGAGCAGGATACCTTCTACATCAATGAAAACATCCTTCTGCGCAGCCAGACATCGCCTGTACAGGTGCGTACCATGGAGCAGGGCAAGCTTCCCATCCGCATGATTGCGCCGGGCCGCGTGTTCCGTTCCGACGAGGTGGATGCCACCCATTCCCCCTCCTTCCATCAGATTGAGGGTCTTGTGATCGACAAGAACATCACCTTTGCGGACCTTAAGGGAACCCTGGCGGAATTTGCCAGAGAACTGTTCGGGCCAGAGACAAAGGTAAAGTTCCGCCCCCATCACTTCCCATTTACGGAGCCCAGCGCCGAGGTGGATGTGACCTGTTTCAAATGCGGCGGTTCGGGCTGCCGGTTCTGTAAGGGGTCGGGCTGGATCGAGATTCTGGGCTGCGGTATGGTACACCCCCATGTACTGGAGGTGTGCGGCATTGACCCGGAGGCGTATTCCGGATTCGCATTTGGCGTGGGACTGGAGCGTATTGCCCTGCTTAAGTATGAAATTGACGACATGCGTCTGCTGTACGAAAACGACATCCGTTTCCTGAAACAGTTCTAAGATCATGCGCCCTGATAAATATTCACAGCATAGAAGGAGAGAGAACACATGAACACAGCATTATCATGGATAAAAGCATATGTCCCTGATTTGGATGTCACGGCCCAGGAATACACGGATGCCATGACGCTCACAGGAACAAAGGTAGAAGGTTATACATGTCTGGATAAGAACCTGGAAAAAATCGTGGTCGGAGAGATTCTTGAGGTCAAGGGCCATCCGGATGCGGACAAACTGGTGGTATGCCAGGTTAACGTGGGAGCGGGAGAACCGGTGCAGATTGTCACAGGAGCCCCCAATATCACGGAGAAATCCATAGGCGAAAAGGTGCCGGTGGTGCTGGACGGCAGCCGCGTGACGGGAGGCCATGATGGAGGCGCCCTTCCCGAGGAAGGAATCAGGATTAAGCAGGGCAAGTTAAGAGGCGTGGAGTCCTGGGGCATGATGTGCTCCGTGGAGGAACTGGGAACCAGCAGGGATATGTACCCAGACGCCCCGGAGAGCGGAATTTACATCCTTCCGGCGGACAGCGTGCCCGGCTCCGACGCAGTGGAGATCATGGGACTGCGGGACGTGGTGTTCGAGTATGAGATCACATCCAACCGGGTGGACTGCTACAGTGTGATTGGCATAGCCAGAGAGGCGGCGGCCACCTTTAGAAAGTCCTTCCATGCCCCGGTGGTCACACCCACAGGCAACGGAGAGGATATCCACGACTACCTGAAGGTACGGGTGGAGAACAGCGAACTGTGTCCCCGTTACTGCGCCAGAATGGTAAAGAATATAAAGCTTGCACCCTCTCCCCAGTGGATGCAGCGCCGCCTGGCCGGAAACGGTATCCGCCCCATCAATAATATTGTGGATATCACCAACTATGTCATGGAAGAGTATGGCCAGCCCATGCACGCCTTTGACTATGACCAGCTGGCAGGCCACGAAATCGTGGTGAAATGCGCCAAGGACGGGGATGTGTTCCAGACCCTGGACGGACAGGAGAAAAAGCTGGATTCCACCATCCTCATGATCAATGACGGGGAAAAGGAAGTGGGAATCGCCGGCATCATGGGCGGAGAGAATTCCAAAATCACGGACAATGTGCAGACCATGGTATTTGAGTCAGCCTGCTTCAACGGCACCAATATCCGTCTGTCAGCCAAGAAGATGGGGCTGCGCACGGATGCTTCCGGAAAATATGAGAAGGGGCTGGATCCCAATACGGCGGAGGAAGCGGTAAACCGGGCCTGCCAGCTCATCGAGGAGCTGGGCGCGGGAGAGGTTGTGGGCGGCATCATCGACCTCTATCCCGAGAAGAGGACCAGCAGGCGGATTCCCTTTGACGCTGTCAAGATCAACCGGCTTTTGGGAACGGATATCCCGGAGGAAACCATGCTTTCCTACTTTGAGACCATCGAACTGGATTATGACCCTGAGACAAAAGAGGTGATTGCCCCTACCTGGCGCCAGGACCTGGAGCGCATGGCTGATTTGGCTGAGGAGGTGGCCAGGTTCTACGGCTACGACAAGATCCCCACCACGCTGCCCTCCGGCGAGGCCACCACGGGAAAGCTTTCCTACAAGCTTCAGATAGAGGAGGTGGCCAGGGAGATAGCGGAGTTCTGCGGATTTTCCCAGGGCATGACATACTCCTTTGAGAGCCCCAGGGTATTTGACAGGATGCTGATTCCTGAGGACAGCGCCCTGAGGAAAACAGTGGCGATATCCAATCCCCTGGGAGAGGATTTCAGCGTCATGCGCACCACATCCTTAAACGGTATGCTGACCTCCCTGTCCACCAACTACAACCGCCGCAACAAGGACGTGCGCCTGTACGAGCTGGCCAATGTGTACCGTCCCAAGTCCCTGCCTCTGACCGAGCTTCCCGACGAGCGCATGCAGTTCACCCTGGGAATGTACGG
>JAJQEA010000136.1:2730-11950 GCA_021201905.1 Clostridia bacterium | reverse complement strand
TTTATAGCCTGGGATATCTCCTGATGGCTCTTTTTACCGAATATCTGACGTGCTATCTGTCAAGAAAAACCCAGGTGTCACGCCACATTCCCGGATTTGTGTGGAGCGTCTGTATCGTGGGCGTGTTACTGACGGTCATTTCCCAGTGGAATCATATGTACTATCGTTTTACGGACGGTACGGTTTACACACGGGAGAAATGGTTCTGGCTGTCACAGTTTTTGGGGCTTGTGGGAATAGGGGCCGATATAGGGCTACTTTTTATACATAGACGGGTACTTAAAAAAAGAGACGCCCTGATACTGCTTTCCTATATTTTTATGCCGATTATAGCCATGTTTGTGCAGATGTATATTTACGGCGTAGCCTGGCTGCATCTTTCGACCACGATTTCCATTATTTTTGTTTATGAAACCCTGCAGGCCAATCAGGCGCAGAGGCAAAAATTGCGGGAAATCGAATTAGAGCAGTCAAGAACAGCGGTTATGTTAAGCCAGGTACAGCCGCATTTCCTATATAATGTCCTTCTGGGTATCAAGCAGCTTTGTGACAGCGACCCGCAGAAGGCGTCGGAGGCGCTGGAGCATTTTTCCTTTTACCTGCGTGAAAACCTGGACACTCTTACTCAGAAGCGGCTTATTTCATTTGAAGAAGAGATGCGCCATGTAAACGACTATCTGTATCTGGAAAAAATGAGGTTTGACGAGAAGCTTACAATCACGCTGGAGCTGGAGTATATGGATTTTTCGCTGCCTGCGATGACGGTTCAGCCCATAGTGGAAAACGCGGTGCGGTGGGGAATTATAAAAAAGAAAGGCGGGGGCACGCTTACCATCAGAAGCGAGTTGGCGGGAGAGGACGTCGTTATTTCGGTAATGGACGATGGAGTGGGATTTGATCCGTCTGAAGTCAAGCATGATGGGAAAACCCATGTTGGAATTGAAAATGTGAGCAGGCGGCTGATGATGCAATGCGGCGGGACCGTAAATATAGAAAGTAAAAAAGGAAATGGTACGGTGGTAAGGATTATTTTGCCCCGGAAAGGAATACAGAATTGAATATTATAGTAGCAGACGATGAAAAATTATCAGTAGAATACATGCTGTCCCTTCTGAGAAAGCTGGAGCCCGATGCCCGGATCACCGGATTTACCGAGGCGGACGAAGTACTTGAATATATAGAAAAAACAGAGTGGATATTGCTTTTTTGGACATTGAGATGGACGGGTATAGTGGAATCGAGCTTGCAAAAAGGTGTAAGGAAATCGCACCGTATTTAAACATTATATTTGTAACCGGCTATTCGGAATATATGCTGGACGCCTTCCGGCTGCACGCCAGCGGATATCTGGTTAAACCGGTGCGCAAGGAGGAGCTGCAGGAAGAGCTTGATAATCTGCGGCACCCCCCCTGCGTTTGTTCCCAGACGCCGCGTCCGGGTGCAGACCTTTGGTTTTTTTGAAGTGTTTGTGGATTCGGTGCCCCTTAAATTTACCAGAACCAAATGTAAGGAATGCCTTGCCTATCTGATTGACCGCCGTGGAGCCAGGGTCACTTACGCGGAGCTTGGGGCAATTCTGTGGGAGGATTCGGCCAGCAATCCGGCGGCGCAGAATAATACCCAGAAGATTGTTTCCGACCTGGTCAAGACCTTAAAGGAAGTGAATTTAGAGGAGCTTATTATTAAAAGCAGACAGGATATTGCTGTCAACCCTCTGATGGTGGACTGTGATTATTACGCGGCGCTGGAAGGCGATACGGCGCAGCTTAACGCTTTTATGGGGGAATACATGTCCAATTACAGCTGGGCTGAGTTTATGGTGGGAGAGCTTATAAAATTAAAAGAAGAGTCGAAAGGTGGAAAATCATAATGGATGTGGTTGTAGTAGATCCCAATAAAAGTGATTTAAAACAGCTGGTGGCTGCTTTAAAGAAACATTATCCGGGCAGCCGGGTGGTCATGTTTACAGAGCCGCTGCCGGCCATGGAGTATTTAGAAAATAATCCCATCGATGTACTTTTTACTGAGATACCAATGCTTCCCAGAGATGGTTTCGCATTGCAGAAAACCGCGGAAGCCGTGCAGCCCGCGATCCTGACCGTATTTGTAACCGATACGGAAGTGTACGCGGCCCAGGCTATGAAAACCCACGCAGCAGGTTATATTGTAAAGCCTGTTACCAAAGCGGCCCTGTACGAGGCGCTTGCAGATACAAAATTTAAATATCAATAAAACCGTACCTGGGAGGGGGATGAGTATGAGATCAATCCAGACAAAGTTTATTGTATTAATTTTAAGCTGCATTTTTATCTGCTCCACTGTGATTGGCGGGGCCGGGATTTTCAGCGCGAAGCGGGTGGTGGACGAGGATTCGGCGCAGCTGATGAACAGCCGGTGTACGGAGCTGGCCGGTGAAGCGGATGCCCTGCTTTCCCGAATTGAGCAGTCGGTGAAAACACTGGCCGTATTTACAAATGAGCAGCTGAAGAGTGTGGATCTTCTTAAAAATGATGCGGCATATCTCCAGTCGTTCACAAAACAGCTGGAGAGCGTGGCGGTCAACGCGGCCAATAATACGGAAGGCTCCGTAGCGGTATATGTCCGCTTCAACCCGGACTTTACTCCACCGACTTCCGGGGTATTCTGGAGTAAAACAAATCTGAACGGGACCTTTCAGAGGCTGACGCCGACTGATTTTTCCAGATGCAGCCCTACCGATGTGGAGCATCTGGGATGGCATTATATACCGGTTAAAAACGGTAAGGCCACCTGGATGAGCCCTTATATGAATGAAAATATCAATGTTCAGATGATTTCGTACGTGATTCCTATTTATAAAGATAATGAAACCATTGGCGTGGTGGGCATGGATATTGATTTTACCATTATCAAGGACATGGTCAATTCCATGCGGATCTATGACAGCGGGTATGCGTTTTTGGCGGATGAAAAGGGAAACGTCATGTGCCATCATACCTATCCCTTTGGAAGTCCCATGAGCAGCGTGGATAAAAGCCTGATTCCTGTGGTAATGGAATTGGAAAACGGAACCAGCGGGAGCAATCTGTTTACCTATGTCAACAATGGTGAGAAAATGGAAATGGCGTTCCGCACCCTCCGCAATGGGATGCGGCTGGCTGTAACCGCGCCGCTTTTGGAGATTGACCGGAACAAAAATATTCTTCTGTTACAGATTTGTATCGCGCTGCTGATTATCGCTCCTACATCAGTTCTGGTGACGTTCCTGATCACAAGACGGATCGTAAGGCCGCTGAAAGAACTGAATACGGCGGCAAAGAAAATCGCCGAGGGCGATTTAAGCATTACCCTGACGCAGCAGACAAAGGATGAGGTGGGCACGCTGTCGGACAGCTTCCAGCAGACGGTCAACCATCTGCAGAAGTATATCGATTACATAAACAGTCTGGCCTACCGGGACGTGCTGACCGGCGTCAAGAATAAAGCCGCGTATCAGGAGGTGGAACGGCGCCTGGAAGAGTGCATGCGGCGTGGGCGGCCGGAATTTGCAATCATGGTGCTGGACATTAACGACCTCAAACGTATCAACGATAGTTTTGGACATGATTTTGGCGATATGATGATTATGGACGCCTGCAAGCTGATCTGCAAAGTCTTTGCGCACAGTCCGGTTTACCGGATTAGAGGAGATGAATTCACAGTGATTCTGGAGGGCGCTGATTATGAGAATTATAAAAGGCTGCTGGAGAAGTTCCAGAGCGCCATTGATGAGTATAATGAAAATGTCCGCGTAGACAGCCGTCTTTCCATCGCAAGGGGAATTGCTGTCTATAACAGTGGAACGGATTTGGTGTTTTCCAATGTATTTAAACGGGCGGACAGCGCGATGTATCAGAATAAGGCGGATATGAAAAGCGCGGACCACAGAAGGGAAAATGACAACATGGCGTTTGTTTATCCAGACCGTCCAGATACCCCGTTCCCCAATCGCACATAGCATTTAAAATCGGAATAATACTTTCGCCAAAGCCGGTCAGAAGATAGATGGTTTTAGTGAATAATAAATAAAGAAACGCTGGATGTAACGGTTATCAGACCGTAGTATTCAGCGTTTCTTTTGTTAATGCTTAGTTATCATCACTTTTATATAATGTATATGGGTTTACATATCCATCTGGACAAAGATGTGTTTCACTCCACTCCATCGTTTGATTCAATACAGGGATAAAACTTTCCCCTAATTCGGTTAAGATGTTTGGTATCCATAAATAATATTAGTGTTTATTTTTGGGCAAAATGTGGAGAAATATGTTATGAATTAGCAAATTTTGTCGATAAAATAAAAAAGAAATACAGAATAAATAACTTAACCTGGAATAATATTCCTAATCAGAAAAAATTATGGAAGGTGGAATGGAGGAAACAAGATTAGATGAAATCAATTTTGCATTGGATTCCAATTCGGAGGGGGTAAGAAAAAAAATATCTAACATTCTGGGCGGGCGGTCAATTATTTGCTCTTCCGATTCTGAATGTGGAGCAGATTGTGGTGATGCAGGAAATAACGCCTGTTCCGGATTATCCGGATTATGTAAAGGGAATTATAAATTGTAGTAAATATGCAGGATACGGAAGAACGTCTGGGATACATCACAGATGGGGTGGAAGAGGTGTTGGAAATAGAAGTAGGACAGATTTCTATACCACCAAAGGTAAACTGCACGGAAGGGCATGAGGTGATACAGTGAATACCGGATATAAAAATGGATAGGTACACTATCATTTTTTTATTTCGCCTTAAATGGAGGTACTACCTCCATTTAAAAAGGAGGTGATCAAATGAGACTAACAGAAAAAGAGATTCAGGAGCGTAGAGAATGCATGATTCTTATCGCTTTCCGCCTGTTCTGTGACCGTGGAATCGAAAACGTTTCCATGCTGGAGATTGCCCAAAAGGCGCAGGTAGCTGAAAATACACTTTACCGTTATTTTGGGAACAAAGAACAACTGGTGCTGGAGGCTTTTGTAAAATTGTGGGACACTATTATGCAAAATGTCGAGCGGATGGTAGGAAGCATTCCTAATTATGCTTCACTGACAGGATATGGGCAGATGCAGGTCTGGATTGAAGGTTTTCGTCACCTCTATAAGATTGACAGGGAGTTCGTTCTGTTCTCTTATGAGGCAAAACTGTATCTGTTGCGTCATAATATGAAGCTGGATAAATTCCAGCAGGACGCATTGATGCAGTCTTTTCGAGGTCCTTGCCTGGCGGCACTAGAGAAAGGCAAGGCGGATGGTTCCATACCGGTAAAAGAGAGCAGCGAAGATTTGTTTTATGCTATTTGGGGTTCTATCCGAGGGTATGTCGTTAAGATTGTGATTTATGGAAAGCTATATGAAGAGGACAACCCTTGGGAGAGCCGATATAAGGTAGTGGAAAGAGGAATTTTAAGTGCTTTGAGTTCTGGATGGAATCCGCCAGAGAACTAAATAAATCGCACTCTATTTACTCAATTCGCCTCTGCAATGGGGAAACAAACGAACGAAAAAGAGGGGAAATTGAAAATATTTGATTCCGATGTCCTCGAAAGTAATTGCATGCAGAAATTCTCCGATTATGCGTCGATTGATGGAATGAAAGGTTGGAATAATTGTATTTCGTATGGCAAACGGAATCGGGACATCTGTGCTGAACAGTAGTGGAAAGCTTTAGACTTCGTAAAAGCAGCAATGGCAGCATAAATAGTACTGATAATGCTGAGCTATAAACAAAAGAAAAGGAGAATAAAACATATGAAGAATTTAAAGGTTGGGAAAAAGCTTTGGATATCTTACATAATCATACTGGTGTTTCTGGCCGCGTCAATGGCTATGAGTATTTTTCAGCTGATGAATATGGGCGCTAAGGTTGAAACATTCTATAACGGGCCCTTTACGGTAAAAGGCGCCGCCAATACAATGAACACTAATTTTGAAGCCATGCAGAAATCTGTTTACCGGGCAATTGCAAATACGGATTCCGCAATCACAGCCGAGGCAATGGAGAATGCAAAAAAAGCGTCTTCAAATGTTCAGGAACAGTTTGCCATTGTCAAGGAAATATTTCCAGGCGATCCCCAGATTATTGCCAATCTGGAAAAACATCTAGCTGAGCTTGCACCTCACCGGGAGCATGTACTTGAGCTTGCATCCCAGAACAAAAATACAGAAGCAGCAGAATACATGGAAAACCATAATATTGCAATCATAAAGAATGCCCAAAATGAGTTAAACTCGATTATTGAGTTTGCCAACAACAGGGGGGGGGACTTTGATTGGGGATCTTCGCAGTACCCAGACCCGGGCGATTGTAATTTTTATAACCATAGCCATAGTCAGCATTGTCACTTGTATCGCTTTGGGCATGTACATTATAAAAAGCATTACCACACCACTTAAAGAGATTGAGACGGCGGCTAAGCATATGGCGGATGGAAATCTGGAAGTGGCCATTGACTATCAATCGAAGGACGAACTTGGCAGCCTTTCTGAGAGTATGCGCTTGCTGATTAAAATTTTCCGGGGAATTATTGACGACATGGGCTACGTTCTTGCAGCTTTGGGTGATGGAGACTTTACTGTCGATTCCAAAGCTGGAGAACTATACATTGGAGATTTTCAAAGACTTGTCGCATCCATGCACCAGATTATAGAAAAATTTAATCATACAATGGGACAGATTAACCAGTCTGCTGATCAGGTTTCCGCAGGATCTGAGCAGGTATCTTCTGGCGCACAGGCGCTTTCGCAGGGGGCAACAGAGCAGGCAAGCTCAATAGAAGAACTTGCGGCAACGATTAACGAAATCTCCTCTCAGATAAAGGCAAACGCCCAAAGTGCCAAACAGGGAAGCGAACTGGCAGAGATGGCTGGAACACAGATTGAGGAAGACAACCGCCAAATGCAGGAAATGATTGCTGCCATGGCTGAAATCAGTGATAAATCAGGCCAGATTGGAAAAATTATAAAAACCATTGAGGACATTGCTTTCCAGACGAACATCCTCGCACTGAATGCCGCTGTAGAAGCTGCCCGTGCGGGAGAGGCGGGGAAAGGCTTCGCAGTAGTGGCTGATGAGGTGCGAAACCTTGCCAGTAAATCAGCGGAAGCCTCTAAAAGTACGGCTGCTTTAATTGAAGGCTCTGTCCATGCAGTGGACAGGGGAACGAAAATGGCAGCTGATACGGCACAGACACTTATTCAGGTTGTGGAAAGTGCAAAACAGGTCGTTACCGTGGTAGACAATATTTCACAGGCATCCTCTGTCCAGGCCTCATCGGTTGCACAGGTGACCCAGGGAATCGACCAGATTTCGAGCGTAGTGCAGACAAACTCAGCCACAGCAGAAGAATCAGCCGCTGCCAGTGAGGAACTGTCTGGCCAGGCGCAAATACTCAAAGATTTAATCGGACAGTTTAAATTGAAAGAATCGACCAGAGGACAGGAACCGGTTGGGCAGATTCAGACGACTAGAGAAACAATGCAGTTGCCATTAACAGCAGGAAAATATTGATATTTGATACCTAAAATGGGCGCTGTTAGGCTTATCCGTAGTGAGATAGGAGATGACCTTCCCATCATCATGACTTCTACCTATGGCATCCAAACCGCTTTACCGGTCATTCGTTTATTCAGTTATCAAGAAAACTCTGGAGTATGGAGCCCGCTGCTTGACAAAAGAGGAAGAACTGGATATAGAGCACCTGTGTAGCTAAATTTACCAAAATGGCTGATGGCTTGACGCAGCGCCTTTATTGGAGAAGGGAAGATAGGCTCAGGAATCATTTGCAAAAGCAATGAGAGTTTCAAGACTAGGCTTTGCTGGTGGTTGTTTTGGACCTGCAATAGTGATGCTCTATAAATATATGTATTGGAGAAAAAGGCCAAAAATTGAGGAGGATTCGAAGGAGCGGTCCGTAACTTTATGCAGGGCTGCCCCTTGATGGACTACAGCTAGTATCGCTAGGCGCAGCGTCTAGTGCATGAGTGTTGCAAATACGATTCTTACCGAGTATTTGAACAAGTCGGGCGCCATTTTGGGCACCACAAACTTTCTTTCCAGCTGGTACACACGAATCGTTAGAAGCACGTTAAAGGGGTGGTGGTGAGTTACTCTACCGGGTATCTTCTGGCCTCTGAAACAGGCTCATACGCCCCATTCCGGACGGCCCAGCCCGGCAAAGGTATTTGTCGGGCTTTCGTTCACAGGGCATTATTCTTTAACAGCTACTCGCTAATTCAATATGCGATATCATGCATTATTCCGCAATACAAGCATACAGCTTGACAAATCCTTCATCCTGCATTACTTCAAAGGCAATCTCATCACCGTATTCGATATGGGAATATCCACCATCCGGATAGCCGTAATATGTATTTTCTCCACCAGTAAATTCTAAATAATACCCAATGCTTGTGGGGGAGGCGCAGACACTGGCTACTACCTGCCCTCTGTTTGTAAACACAACATGGGTCATGCCCTCACTGACGCTTTCTTTCAATGCGGGACTCTTTGAGCCGGTGACCCACTCAATGAGGTCGATTGATGTATAGGGGTCAAATGTGTATACAGTTGTCCATTCAAAGGGAACTATCTCCTCCAGAGTAGCGCTGTCACTGTCCAGAGTGAATAGTGTTCTTTTCAGTTTGGCGTTATTCAGATAGATTCTGGGATTTCCGAAAATGAGATGAAAAACACTCAATGCCACGACAATTCCAAGAATAATGATGTGCCACAGTTTTGATTGTTTCCATGCTTTCTCTTTTTCTGCGCTTAAAACCCCTGTACCCCACTCACCATTTTCCATACGCAACCGTTTATGCCTTGAAACATACCAGCACAACCAGATTGCATATCCCGACGCTATCAGCAAAAGTCCAATCAAGATAACTCTGAGCAACATTGTTACGGGACAGACCACAGCCAAAAGATAGGCTAAGAGGATTAGGAAAATCGGGATATATGCCGCAACGTATGCAAATTTACCAAACAGGTCACAGTACAAAACTTTTCCTTGCTGCGCCTGTTTCACATCCTCGTCATAGGCTTCCTGAGAAAATGCCGTGGCCAGTCCTTTGACGGACATATATCCAATGAATATGATCCAAAACATATCCGGCAGCCCATCCAAGGTCATCACTTTCATAACAACAAATGCACAGCCCAGCAGAGATGCCAGCAAGGAGTTAGGACAGACTA
>JAJQEA010000136.1:0-2720 GCA_021201905.1 Clostridia bacterium | reverse complement strand
GTTATCGGACTGACTAACTTCATGAAAACACCTCCTCACAGGTTTAGTGTTACCTTTGTTTCATTCTACGATTTCAATGCAATTCTGTCAAACCGAGAGATATCGCTTCAGGGCTTCTTACAAACTTTTATTTGGGTACCAAATAGGGCACCATTTTGCACTTTCATATAGGTTCATTTTATCAAAAGCCCAGTAACCATACCTTTTTCAGTTTGTAAAGGAACCATAACCATCTGGAATAATTACTATATTTTAAAAATAAAATTACTTTAATGAATCATTTAAACATACTGCATTGTTACCATCTACTGCCTATACAGTCAGATCGTAAATAAAGCTTGGTATTGCGGTAAAAGACGGGTGTTTCATCGGATATTCATAATAGTCTCAGTGACCGGAAGTGTCTTTTCCTTTGCTGATGATAAAGAAATCTCCCTTGCCCATCCGATAGGAAAGGACAATGCACTTATCGACAAAAACAATGTTCAGCCGTGGCTGTCTCCTCATTTTGCTTTTATTTTATCATATGGACAGGGGAATTACTATAAACATTCTTGTTATATACAGTGGAGAATACCTGGTACAGTGGCAGGTGGTATCAGAAATGCTGCATATTGGCTCCGTGTGGAAGCCGTAGGGCGGTGTGCCACCCATTTTGAAGCCCTGTTGACGGCGGGAATAGCAGACATCCGCGATGCGGTTCTATATCGTTCCCCTTTTCAATTAGGAGAACATGATAAGATATTCAGCTTTGCCCGGCCCATCGGCGTAGACGTGATGAGAAGACCGGTCAACCAGAGGGGAAGAAGCGGTAACAAGATGGACAGATTTTCCGGTGTATGGTAGAATGCGGATATAGAAAACAGCCTCGGGCCAAGTTGGTCCGAAGTAAAAAATATGTCTTTGGCGAATAAGAGGAAAAAGAATGAATTTAAGAGAGTTGCAGCAATATATAAGTTTAAGGCAAGGATACCGAAATTTTATTTTTATACTGCTAAGTCCAGAAATGTTTACGAAAAAAGGGATGGTCCGCAAAGGCTGGCTACACAAGTTTTATGAACAAGATAATGAAGCTAAACAAGCAATTTCGGCGCCAAAGGCAGGTGCGTCCATAGAAGAAGGCATCGCAATAAAGGTTCCCAATTACGGGGCTTTTTACCTGATGTCGTACAAAAAAGAACATGTAAATATGGGAGACTACATAAAGGCATTGGCATTGTATAAGAAAATCATATATGCCGAGATAATCGATGGTAAACTTATGTTATCGGATAATAGCGAGTTTGACCTAAAAGATTGTGAAATTGACGCATATAACCCTATTCCTATTATTGCAAAAACACCTCATTAGTGTTAGATAAAAGGTGCAAGTAGCAAAACCGGGAGAGTCTCCATGTAGGCGTGCCTGCCCTATTCTATTTTGAGAAAAACGTCCCACCAAACTAGATAACCGGTGGACAAGCACAGTATGGGATTGTCCGCCTTGTCAATCATTTTGCAGGACAGACGGGAATGGTCAAGGCCGGGCGTAAGCCCGTTCATTTCAACCTTGACGGATGCTATCTGCCCTGCTATTTGCCCGAAGTGTTGCCACAGCTTCGGAGCAACTTGAACCAAAGTTCAGACGGTGGACGAGGGACGGGAGTTCCATATAAAACTCTGTCTGCTGATGAACACAGACGGGACTTGCGGCTATCCAGCCCCGCCCGTATTCCTGCTGCTTCAAGTGTCCTTGCCCTCCTCGGCGGCAATGACACTCGAAGCGGCAATGCCGATAGAGCGTATAACACACTACACCTTGCAAGCAATGCCGAAGGGGCGATGTTCCTCTCGTCTGGGTGGCAAAAAGTCACCCAGACTTTAACCCAATATCAATGCCTGGAGGAAAGTATAGAGTTAATGAATAAGTGAATGTGGTGCTCCTGGGGAGAGGATGATGCCTATGAGTGTAATGAAAGTTCTTATTTTGCTTCTCATTATATTCGCAGCGCTGTCATACATAGACAACAAACAATCGGAATTCTGAATGGGGGCTTTTCTTTGAAAGGATATTACAAAGGAGTTTTATGCAATCTCGGCACATATCGTGTTATGGGTGAAAACAAACCTGCATTGTATTATGTAGATAGTCCAGACCAAGAAACAATGCTTAAGGCAGGATTTGAGGATGTTCAGCCCTGCTTATGGGTCAAAATATTAACTGATGAAGAGTATAAAGAAATCACTCATATTTTTAGACTGGTTGAATAGACAATTTCATGTTTATCGAGGATATGAACAGTGCGGCAAATCGGAAGTTGTAAAGGAGGGGTAGCAATGAACTTAGCATTATGGATAGCTATAGGAACAGCGATACTTTGTGCTGGCGTAGCTATATACTATGGTACAAAAAAGAAGAAATAAATTCCGGTTTATTGGGCTGACCAATCAGAATTTTGGGAGGAAAAAGATAATGGCAAAAGAAAAGGCTTCATTCAAAGAATTTCTATCGGCAGTTGCGCCAGAACACCAGGCGTTTGTCGAGAAACTTAATACCAAACTTATTGAACAGGGCTGTGTTCTTGTAATTAAGGAAGCAAAAAGCGGTTACGCTGCTTCATATCAACTAGAGAAGAAAACAGTAATGAATTCATCACTTTACAACTTTTTCAAAAAAAGATATCGCACAGGGTCCTTTGATGTATAATAAGTTTGCACACAAAATATACAAAGGAAAGTGA
>JAJQEA010000169.1 GCA_021201905.1 Clostridia bacterium | reverse complement strand
CCCCCTGGTTAGGGGGATTCGCATTAACAAACTACCTCTTTTCAGTCCACTACTCAACAATGGCAGTTTTTTTCTGGTTAATAACCCCACACCCCCCCCCCCCCCTGAAAATATGGCGGAACACAACATTCTTACCGGCTATGTCCTCCATTCTTCCTTTCACTGCCTGCTCGCTGAGTCCTGAAGGGATATTGACCCCTTCCTTCAGCATTATCTCATCCGGTATATGGGAGAATATCTCCTCAAAGCTGGCATATCCAATCTCACGAAGCATCTCCTGCTGCTCCTGCTTCGTACCTGGTACATAACTTCCCATATAATCTCACCTCACCTCTCATGGGATGGAATACCTTCCCCGACCAAAATCCCTTAATCCAGGGTCTTCACATATTCCTCATACTCTGCCGCGCTCATTAACTGAGCAGTGCCGGTTACATTCTCCACCTTCATAAACCATGCCTCATAAGGCGCTTCGTTGATGGATTCAGGCGCGTCCAGAAGGGCCTCGTTAATCTCTGCCACTGTGCCGCTTACCGGTGAATACACATCGGATACAGCCTTTACAGACTCCACATCAGCAAAGGGCTCTCCCTCTGTCACCTCGTCCCCTGCTTCCGGCAGGTTTACGAATACCAGATCCCCGAGAGCGTCCTGTGCATAATCAGACACTCCCACTAAAACCGTGCCGTCCTCCAGGGTCTTTACCCACTCATGTGACTTTGCATACTTTAAATCTTCTGGAAAATTCATTCTAAATACCTCCTTGAACATGCTGTTCTTTATTATATTTTTAAATCTTGATTTTTATATCCGCTGAATTACTACCGTTTATAAAATGGCAGCTTCACTACCTCCGCGGCCACACGGCGTCCCCTGACATCCACTTCCAGCGCTGTTCCCGGATCCTTAAACCCTATGTCAATCAGGGCCATGGCTATGGGATATCCCAGGAACGGGCAATGTGTGCCGGAGGTGGTCATACCCACCTGCTGTTCTCCTATGTAGACCGGCTGGTGCTCCCGGATGATGCCGCGGCCGGTTACCTTTAATCCCACACGCTTCCTGGTTAAAGGTCCCTTATCCTGGATAGCCTGTTTTCCGATGAAATCATCCTTATCCATCTTCGCAAAGATTCCCAATCCGGCTTCCTTGGGAGAAATGGTATCGTCCATCTCATGGCCGTATAGCGGCATGCCTGCCTCCAGCCTCAAGGTATCCCTGGCACCCAGACCGCATGGAATCAGGCCCTCGTCCTTTCCGGCCTCCATGAGCAGTTCCCACATCTTAGGCGCATCCTCCGGAGCCAGATAAATCTCCACTCCGTCCTCGCCGGTATAACCGGTCTTTGAAATGATGCATTTCATGCCGCCCACCATGCGGTCAAACAGGCAGGTATAATATTTATCGGGAATATCTTCCTCCTTTGCCACCTTCTTAAGCACATCAATTGCCTTTGGTCCCTGGAGGGCAAGCTGGGCCACCTGGGAGGAAATATCCCCAAACACAACGTCCCCTGACTGATGGTCCTTCATCCATGCATAGTCCTTATCCTTGTTGGCAGCGTTCACCACGATAAAATAGCAGTCATCCCTGACCTTATACACAATCAGGTCATCCACCACTCCGCCCTGTTCATTGCACATGGGGCTGTACCTGGCCTGGCCCTCTGCCATAACTGTATAGTCATTGGTGAGGAGCATGTTCAGATTCTTAAGTGCATCCGGTCCCTTGCAGATCACTTCCTCCATGTGTGACACGTCAAAAAGACCGCATTTGGTGCGCACCGCCATGTGCTCGTCGATGACGCCTGTCTCGTACTGTACCGGCAGGAGGTACCCTGCAAAAGGTACAATCTTGCCCTTATACTTTACATGCGTGTCGTAGAGAGGCGTTTTCAACAAAACCTCCCCTGTTGCTTCTGTTCCCATAATCATTACCTCCTTCATGAAATTGTCTGGTCCTTAACAATAATAGACTATGAAAGCGCACGAACAAAAGATGTTCATGCGCTCTGTCCTTGGACCTGAAAGATTTGGCTTCTTCGGTGCTATGCTCTCCAGAGTATCGTCCGGTATCCGGTCCTTTTGCCTGAGAGTTTTCCGCTTCCCCTTCGGCGCTGTCTTCTGTATGCTGATTATACGCTGATACGCTGTATACCGCGTATTCCTTATCCTCCATACATTATGGGCAGTCTCTCCCGAATCCATCTTCCGATGATATAAAATTGTCCGCAAACGCAAATCCCACCGGCTTGCCTTGTGCTAATCCCATACTAACACAGCCAGGATTTTCAGTCAATAGCTAAAAAGCGTTTAAATTTTAACACATTAATCACATTTTTCGCCCTATTTTCCAAACTTATTTTCACGAATATTTTACGGTTTATTTAGAAAAAATACTGGTAATCTCCTATGAAGTAGTATATAATGAGCAAAGGTGATGAGGCGAAGGGGTTCTTTTGGCCTCATTCTTGTATGAGTACGGTTTTAGATGTGCAAAATCTTAATTGAAAGAAGGTGACAAGATGCATAAGTTTATGCGGACAGTAGGATTCAGTATGTACCAGAAAAAACAGGATATGGCAAAGCTTTTAAAGCGCCTGGTAAAAGAAGCGGAGATGACCGGCCACCTGGCGGAACAGGAAGGCAGCAGGCTCTGTGAACTGTGCACGGAAGTGGCTCCTGGCATAGGGGTCGCCATGATAGGCGAGATGAGCCCCAAAGGAACATTCAGCCGTGAATATTATTTTCCCTATGTCAAGAACCCGGACATAAGTTCAGAGGCGGAATGTTCCATCCAGCGCCACACGGAGCGCGAAACTTATGCAGGCCTTCTTGATGAATACAGGGTGGGTATATCCCTGATTTTCTACATGGAGAATTCCATGGAGTACAGGATGCGCCGCAGCGTGCGCCAGCCAGTCCAGCCAAAGGGAGCAGCCCTTACGGGCCTGGCCGTCCAGGGAAAGGTGCTGCTGCCGGTCAATAAGACGGAAAAACAGGCCGAGGACTCCCGGCAGGCCGCCAAAAAACGCAGCAGTCTCCTGGAAGCCGCCAAGCACGGCGACGAGGACGCCATAGAGACACTGACCATAGAGGACATTGACCTCTATTCCATGGTATCCAGGCGGATTGCCCATGAGGATGTCTACTCCATCATAGAAACCTGTTTCATGCCCTGCGGCATAGAGTGTGACCAGTACTCCGTCATAGGAGAAATCACGGAAATCCGTACAAACACCAACCGGATTACCAAGGAAGAGATATACGACCTGAAGCTGGACTGCAACGACATGGTATTCCATGTGGCCATCAACAAGCAGGACCTGCTGGGCGAACCCCAGATAGGACGGCGCTTTAAAGGGCAGGTGTGGATGCAGGGTACGGTACTGTTTTAGGGGCGGTGCCGGATGGCTGCAGCAGCGGTGGTTATTTGGAACCGCCGGGGTTGGTTATTTGAAAATAGGACTTGATTTTTTTTACCACATAGGTTATTATATAAAATGGACTGCATGAGTATCATACGGCCCGCCTTATATTTGTGTTTCTGTAGCTCAGCAGGATAGAGCGTCCGCCTCCTAAGTGGAAGGTCAGCGGTTCGAATCCGCTCAGGAACACTGGATAAAGCCGGAAACCTTCAGGGTGTCCGGCTTTTTGTTTAATTTTGCTTACATTTGTACCGTGTAGCACGGTTAAATCAAGTGTGTGCGGCACTCTGTCAGACAAGCCCCACAGAAAAAGCGCTGTCCCATAAGAATACAGGACTTTTCCGCTCCGGGCCTGCAGCAGTGCGTATTCATCCACCATCCCTTTTTCCAATACATACAGTCCTTTACAGACCCGGATAAGCTGCTTTTCATCAACATAGCGGTTGTAATGATACCGCTGTTTTCTTCTGCAATAGCTCCAATCTGTGTCCAAACACTATCCATATGCTTCACCTCCAACTCGATTTGCAATCGCACTTCTATGTATGTCATTATTGAAGTATGATTGTAAATAAGAGGCTAAGATTTAATTAATGCAGATGGACAGGGTTTCTACGTGAAGCGGTGATGTTTATTCCGGCAGGTGGTTCAACCGGCATTCATCACCTGCAGGAATACCTGGCCTCCGAACATAGGGCACCAGGATTTAAAAATGTTAGCGGTATTTTGAGAGGCGCTGGCAGCAAATGTCATCAGGGCGATTAAAGCCACGGAGCCGCTGGCACAGACTCCTATTACTGTCAGCAGCACGGAATTAAATTCGGAAAAGCTGATCGGCGGAATCTCTGAATTTAAAATCTATGTATAAGGGGTCCGCCCAGGAGTGCAGAATGCACCCGCGTAATGTGGTGTAAATCGCAATACATTGAAATAATATAGAAATAAACAGTATAATCTATACTTTGGAAGAAGGTGTCTTTGATGAGAAGCAAATCGGAACTAATGCTTGAAGAAAACAGGCTAATGCAGGACTGGGAGAGACATTGGCAGGAGTGCCATAGCACATATCCATATTTTAACCGGGATGGAATTGTGAATTACAGCCAGTGGATGCAAATGCCGGAAGGAAAGCATATTCTTGTGATCCTGAAGGAGACAGATGCATTGCAAGGCAGCCTTGCTGAGTTTCTGGATTATGGAGGAAGTGATACATATTATCGAACCTGGAATAATGTTGCACGTTGGGTAAGAATGATTCTGGATGGCACATATCTGGACCGAATCGACAGAGAAGTGCTTGATAGAACGGTAAGGGAAATTGCTGCAATCAATCTGAAAAAGTATGCCGGAGGCACGAAGGCAAACTCTCGGGAGGTGAAAGCAATTGCACTGGATGATTTGAAACTGTTAACACGTCAGGTCCGCCTGTATGAGCCTGATATTATACTGACCGGTGGCTGGGGACTGGTTTCAGATTTTCTGCATGATTACATTTTGGAAGAACCCTGTCTATGGTACGATCCCCGTCAGCGGGAAGATCAAGAAAATGATCCTGATTTATGGTATTTCCGGACACACAAGATATGTGAGAGCAAGTCAACACTGGTAATCAGTATGCCACATCCGAACCGTGCCGCAAAAAGGTGGACACTAGAATTGAAAAAGGTCCTAATCCGGGAAAAGATCCAATAAAAGAATCTTTCATGGAGCAGGCTGAACTTGTAATCCAGGAATGCCGCCGGAACATAGAGCAGTTTTGACTTAGGAGCTCTGTTTCATGACAGCCTTTCAGCATATCGATTTTTGTATGTAGTATGTAAGATGGTGTGTCCAAGTTCATATGCAACCAAAATGCATCCTATTGCAGCTACAGCATAAACATTGCTGCCTAATGCAATATTCTATTACCCTGAATGGCAGAATTATGTATCTGGCAGCATGCTATAAGCATGCCATACTCCTAAGCGGAAAGCCAGCCGTCCCAATCCGCCAAAAAACACTGGACACAGAGCCGAAAGCCTTGATTTCACCTGGTTTTCGGCTTTTTTGTTTTTCACCGTACACCTTCGGCATACCAGACATATATTATCATAAAAGCACAAACCGAGGACCATTGTATATGAATAACAATAATCCCTACTCAGTACCATCACTCAGGATGACCCAGGTAGAAGACCCGGTTGATCCAGGTTTCACATATCCTGATACTGACGTCGTAATCCCATCTCCCGACGAGGAAATCGACCCTGATTTCTCTGTCATGCCTCCTTACTACCCGGACTACCCTGTACGTCCGGATTATCCCGTGCGTCCCAATTACCCTGTGCGCCCGGATTATCCTGTACGTCCCAATTACCCGTCCTATTATCCCATCCCCTGCGTTTTCTGCAACAATAACCAGTGGATTCGCGGCGGAATACGTCTGTTAAACGCAGCCACCGGATACAACCCATTTACCGTATATATAGATAACAGGGCTGTATTTTCCGGACTGGATTTCTCTGAAGTAACCCAGTACCGCCAGCTGTCCCAGGGCTATCATACATTCTCCATCATGGGATCAAATGGTTACGTATATCTCCGTAAATCCATGTACGTAGGTGACGGTATGGCCACCATCGCCATTGTCAACTCCTCCACGGGCCTGGACCTGATTTCTATCCGTGATACGGCATGCCCCACGGACTGGACTTCATCCTGCTTCCGGGTCTGCAATTTAGCCTATTACAGCGGACCTGTCAATGCCTCCCTTGGCAATATCTATTTTAACTCTGTAAACTTTGCCGATGCGGCCAGCTTCAGCCGGCTCAGCTCCGGTAACTATACCCTGCGTGTCGCCCGCTCCGCCCGACCGGATAACACCCTGGTAACCACGCCAATAACCCTGAATCCATCCCGGATTTATACCCTGTATGTGTTAAACTGGAATCCTTCCGCGGATACCATACAGACACTTTTGGTAGAAGACCGGAGAAGTTAATCAGCAATCACGAGGGAGCAGCATCCATAAATGCGGCTCCCTCCTTATTTTCCGCTTATTTACCGCTTATTAGCTGCTTATCTGTGCAGCCTATTTGCCCCTTAATTTCGTATGAAAACCTGTGTTTATGGCTCTGTTCGTGATAAAATAGTACAGAACACTGTACCCATACAGAAAGGAAAATCTGCCAATGATACGCTATGGAACCATAGGAACTAACTTTATTGTGGACCGTTTCCAGGAAGCCGCAATGGAAAATCCCAGCCTTCAATATGCAGCCGTCTATTCCAGAAATCAGAACACAGCCAGCAGCTTTGCGGCGAAATACGGAGTCGAAACAACCTACACGGACCTGAAAGCCTTTGCCTGCGCTGATGACCTGGACGCTGTCTATATTGCCAGCCCAAACAGCTTCCACTATGAACAGGCCGCGCTTCTCCTATCCCATGGAAAGCATGTGCTGTGCGAGAAGCCCATTACCTCCAATGCCAGGGAACTGGAACACCTGATTCAGCTGGCGGACCAAAACAATGTAATTTTGCTGGAAGCCATCCGCAACATCTTTACCCCCGGCTACGAAGCCCTGACAAAACATCTCCCCAAACTGGGTACCATCCGCAGGGCCAGCTTCCACTTCTGCCAGTATTCTTCGCGCTATGATAAGTTCAAATCAGGAATCGTGGAAAATGCATTTAACCCCATCTTTTCCAACGGCGCGCTTATGGATATCGGAGTTTACTGCGTACATCCCCTTGTGCGCCTGTTTGGAATGCCGGAGGAAATCAAAACAGACGCCATCCTACTGGAAAACGGCATTGACGGCTCCGGTACAATTCTTGGCGTATACAGGGAAATGCAGGCTGAACTGGTCTACTCCAAAATCAGCAGCAGCCGTATTCCCAGCCAGATTCAGGGCGAAAACGGCACCATTACCATTGACGGAATCGACCATCCCCACCAGCTTACTTTTTATGACAGGTCCGGCGAAAGCCAAATCCTATACCAGGGCCCTGCCAAGGCGGACATGTCCGGTGAGATAGCGGAGTGGCTCCGCCTGATATCCGCGGGGCCTGGCAGCAATGTTCATAACCGTTATTCCCTGATGGCGCTTCAGGTCATGGATGAGGCCAGAAGGCAGATGGGGATTATGTTCCCCGCGGATGACACCTCCGCCTGATATTTCACCCTGGTGATACACATGATCCGCCCTGATGATACACAGTTTTTTCTTGTGCGAAACCCCAATTCGTCGTATACTATAAAATAATGCGAAAATTCAGGAGGATACAGTATGGACAAGATTAAAATGACCACCCCGATTGTTGAGATGGACGGCGATGAGATGACTAGAATTCTCTGGCAGATGATCAAAGATGACCTGCTGCTGCCATACATAGATTTAAAGACAGAGTACTATGACCTTGGACTGGAATACAGGGATGAGACCAACGACCAGGTAACCATTGATTCCGCCAATGCCACCAAAAAGTACGGCGTGGCTGTTAAATGTGCCACCATCACCCCCAACGCCGCCCGCGTGGAGGAATACCACCTGAAGGAAATGTGGAAGAGTCCCAACGGAACCATACGTGCCATCCTGGACGGAACCGTATTCCGTGCGCCTATTGTGGTAAAGGGAATCGAGCCATGTGTTAAGAACTGGAAAAAGCCCATCACCATTGCCAGACATGCTTACGGCGATGTATACAAGGGTTCTGAGATGAAGATACCGGGGCCGGGAAAGGTGGAGCTGGTTTACACTGCCGGGGATGGTTCCGAGAGCCGCGAACTGGTCCACGAATTCACCTGCCCGGGCATCGTACAGGGCATGCACAATATCAATCAATCCATTGAAAGCTTTGCCAGAAGCTGCTTCAACTATGCCTTGGATACAAAGCAGGATCTCTGGTTTGCCACCAAGGATACCATCTCCAAGAAGTATGACCATACCTTCAAGGATATCTTCCAGGAGATTTTCGACCGCGAGTATGCAGAAAAATTTGAAGCTGGCGGCATCACCTATTTCTACACCCTGATTGACGACGCCGTTGCCCGCGTCATGAAATCCGAGGGCGGCTACATCTGGGCCTGCAAGAACTACGACGGCGATGTCATGAGCGACATGATCTCCTCTGCCTTCGGCTCCCTGGCCATGATGACTTCTGTCCTGGTCTCCCCGGACGGCAACTACGAATACGAGGCTGCCCACGGAACCGTACAGCGCCATTACTACAAGCACTTAAAGGGTGAGGAGACCTCTACCAACTCCGTGGCAACCATCTTTGCCTGGACCGGAGCACTGCGCAAGCGCGGCGAGCTGGACGGCAACAAAGAGCTGATGGAATTTGCGGATAAGCTGGAAAAGGCCACCATCGACACCATTGAGGGCGGCGAGATGACAAAAGATCTGGCTCTGATTACCACCATTCCAAACCCAGTTGTGCTTAGCAGCGGAGACTTTATTAAGGCGATTGCGAAGAGACTGTAAAACAAAATATACTGTCTAAAAGGCATCTGGGCCATGGTATGATTTTACTGGTCCGGATGCCCTTATTTTAATCCATACTGCTATGAAAGTGAGGACCGTCACCATGAAAACCGACCGCCTCCTGGCCCTGCTCTCCATCCTTTCCGAAACAGATAAGATAACCGTCCAGGAACTGTCCAGCCGCCTGGAGGTCTCCCGAAGAACCATATTCCGTGACCTGGAATCCCTTGGACGCGCGGGTATACCTGTGTTTTCCTTTATAGGTCCGGGCGGAGGCGTATCTATTCTGGACAGCTATAAGCTAAAATATAAGGTGCTGTCCACAGACGATAAGGAAAAGATATATACCGCGCTCCGGGGCTTAAGAAGCATTGACAATGACAGCTCTGTCACCCATCTGATTGCAAAGCTGGTTCCTGAACAGGAATCCGCTGTCTTTTCCCAAAGTGACTGTGTAATTGATTTATCCTCCTGGTTTGATGACAGCATTATCCATAAAAAAATATCCTTTCTCCGCAGTGCCATCCAGGCCCGCAGCCTTGTCCGCATGGAGTATGTGTCCCGCAGTTCCCACGGCGTAAGAATAATCGAACCACACAAGCTGGTATTCAAACAGTCCTGCTGGTATATTTACGGATACTACCGCCGGAAAAATGCATTCCGCCTGTTCCGGCTCAGCCGTATTGCTTCCCTGGAAACACTGGATGAGAGCTTCACTCCCCGGTCTTTTGCCTCTATTCCCTTTCCACAGGGCTGCGGAGCAGACTTTTGTCATGGGGAAGGTGAATCCTCCCCTCACAAAAAATCCCCGGTCCCACCCTACCAGGTACGTCTTGAATACCACATATCAGACGAATTTGAACTGACAAAGACCTTTGACGCCACCTATTTCCAGCGCTCTCCGGACTCCAGCAGCCATTTGGGCCACATCTGTTTCCAGACCTGGGACCTGGACTTTGCGGAAAAGCTGGTATTTGGACTGCTGGACAAGGTCAGGGTCATTTCCCCGCCGCAGCTTAGCCAGCAGATACGTTGCCGCCTGGAAAAAATAATCCCGCTGTATAAGGGTGACACATAGATGTCACCTTTTTTGTTATACAATAACCGGTGAAATAACTGACAAAAGCAGGATTAACAGGAGGTAATAAAATGAACGAAGTTTTAATATTTATTTTCGATGGCTACGCTGACTGGGAGAGCGCCTATATCGGCGCTGAACTGAACGGGGACGATTCCGGCTACACCGTAAAGATCATCAGCCTGGATAAAATGCCCAAAACATCCATGGCCGGCTTTAAGGTCACACCCGATTACTCTGTGGAGGACTGTCCCAACACCTTCAGCCTGTTGATTCTGACAGGAGGCAATGCCTGGATGGGTGAGTCCAACAACAATATTCTGCCGGTGGTACAGTATGCGGTAAACCATCACATACCGGTAGGCGCCATCTGCAACGCCGCCAACTTCATGGCTGAAAACGGGTTCCTGGACCATATACGCCACACGGGGAATACCGTGGATTTTATGAAATCCCATGCTCCCAATTACAAAGGAGAACGGTATTTTGTGGAACAGCAGGCTGTATGCGATTCCAACATCATCACAGCCAACGGCACTGCTGCCCTGGAATTTGCCAGGGAAATCCTATTCCTCTTGCAGGCCAAACCGGAATCCGCCATCTCCCAATGGTACGACGGACATAAAAACGGTTTTTACTAAAGCTGTTTCCGGCCGAAAAAGGGAGGCCCTAAGGCCTCCCCGTCATTCTAATCCATAAACTGGTCCCCATAACCATAGTGCTCCACCACATAGTCGATATCCTTATCGCCTCTGCCGCTTAAGCACACCAGGATGGAGCCCTGTCTCATCTCCTTTGCCCTGCGCATGGCATATGCAACAGCGTGGGAGCTCTCTACTGCCGGTATGATTCCCTCATATCTGGACAGTTTGAAAAATGCCTCCATGGCTTCCTCATCGCTCACCGTATCGTATTTAACCCGGCCCAGATCATGGAGGAATGCGTGCTCCGGCCCCACAGACGGATAATCCAGTCCGCTGGCAATGGAGTATACAGGTGCGGGCTCTCCCTTTTCATCCTTCAGCATGATGCTCTCAAATCCATGCATAACTCCCTTTTCACCAAATTTCATGGAAGCCGCATGGTCTCCCAGCTTTTCGCCTCTTCCCAAAGGCTCCACCCCTGTGATGTCCACCGGGTCATCCAGGAAGGGTATAAACATACCGATGGAATTACTGCCTCCGCCCACACAGGCGCATACCTCGTCCGGCATCATGCCCGTCATCTCAAGAAACTGCTCCCTTGCCTCATATCCCACAACAGACTGGAAATCCCTGACCATAAGCGGGAAGGGATGAGGGCCCAGGGCAGATCCGATACAGTAGATGGAATCCTTGTAATTTCTGGCATAGGACTCAAAGGCTGAGTCAACCGCCTCCTTTAGTGTCTTAAGGCCGTGGGTGACAGGAACCACCTTTGCCCCCAGAATCTTCATCCTGGTAACATTGGGCGCCTGTTTTGCGATGTCCACCTCACCCATATGAATCTCACACTCCAGACCGAAAAATGCGGCTGCCGTGGCCAGGGTCACCCCGTGCTGTCCTGCTCCGGTCTCCGCAATGAGACGTTTCTTGCCCATGAATTTGGCAAGAAGTCCTTCCCCTATACAGTGGTTCAGCTTGTGGGCTCCTGTATGGTTTAAATCCTCCCGTTTCAGGTATATCTGGCAATTCCCTATTTTCCCGGACAGGCGTTCGCAGTGGTAAACAGGCGTGGGCCTTCCCTGGAATTCCTTCCGAATCCTTCTTAACTCATTAATGAACTGGGAAGAATGGCAGATGGTCTGGTATGCGTCTGCTATCTCCTCAAATGCCGGTATCAGCTCCTCTGTCAGATAAGCGCCTCCGTAAGCTCCGAAACGGCCGTCCTTATCCGGGTAATTCTTCAAATATGTCCTGTAATCCATATCCTTCTCCTTAGTCATATATTTTCTATCCATTATAGCCTTATTCCGCCGGGGTTTCAATCTGAATTGCTGATTTTAGGCCCGCAGAATTCCTTTTCAAATTCTTCTGCCTCCATAGGTTTTCCGTACAGATACCCCTGTCCCACGGCACACCTGCACCGGGTCAGATATTGGGCCTGGCTGGTTTCCTCCACCCCCTCGGCCACTGTCTGTATC
>JAJQEA010000086.1 GCA_021201905.1 Clostridia bacterium | reverse complement strand
CATTCCCCTCCAAATCCCCCTATTGACAATCCTCCCCCATAAAGCTACAATCATATCAACAGATGGACCATCCAGTATATGTAAAACAAAGTAAGGTCTGCCATCAGGGAGAAAGAGAGGACATAAGTATGATATCAGAGAAAATGAAACCATTGGTCAATAATAATTCCGCCATCCGGGCTATGTTTGAGGAGGGGAAGCGTCTGGCTGCCATCCACGGGGCGGAGAATGTGTATGATTTCAGTCTGGGCAATCCCAATGTGCCGGCTCCGGCGGAGGTGAACCGGGCAATCTGTGATATCCTGAGGGAAGAAGAGTCCACCTTTGTCCATGGCTATATGAGCAACGCGGGCTATGAGGATGTGAGACAGGCTGTGGCTGAATCATTAAATAAGCGCTTCGGCACGCAGCTTCACCTGAACAATATCCTGATGACCGTGGGGGCGGCCAGCGGCCTGAATGTGATTTTAAAGACCCTGCTGAATCCAGGGGATGAGGTCATTGCATTTGCCCCCTATTTTGTGGAATACGGCAACTATGTCCGCAATTATGACGGAAACCTGGTGGTCATTTCACCGGATACAACGGATTTTGAGCCCAACCTGGCAGAGTTTGAGCAGAAGTTGAGTGCAAGGACCAAGGCGGTCATTATCAATACCCCCAATAATCCCACCGGAGTGGTGTACTCCCTGGAAACCCTTACAAAGATGGCTGACATCATGCGGGCCAAGGAAAAGGAACTGGGGACAACCATTGTGCTGCTGTCTGACGAGCCTTACAGGGAACTGGCTTACGACGGTGTGGAGGTGCCCTATGTGACCAATGTTTATGACAACACCGTTATCTGCTACTCCTACAGCAAGTCCCTGTCCCTGCCGGGAGAGCGTATTGGCTATCTGGTGATTCCCGATGCCTTGAAGGACAGCGGGGAAGTGTTCAATGCGGCCACCATCGCAAACCGAGTGCTGGGCTGTGTCAATGCCCCGTCCCTGATGCAGAGGGTCATCATGCGCTGCCTGGATGCCAAGGTGAATCTGGAGGCATATGACAGGAACAGGAACCTGCTCTACGGCGGGCTTAAGGATCTGGGATTTGAGTGTATTAAACCTCAGGGCGCATTTTACCTTTTTGTAAAATCTCCGGAGGCTGATGAAAAGAAATTCTGTGAGAACTGCAAGAAATATAATATCCTGGTGGTTCCCGGAACCTCCTTCGCATGCCCCGGCTATGTGCGGGTATCCTACTGTGTGTCCTATGAGCAGATCGAACGCTCCCTTCCTGCCTTCGCGAAGGTGGCTGCGGACTACGGCCTCACAAAATAGGCAGACGGAGAGCGGGAAATTTCTGGAGGAGAGCAGATATGAGACCATGGGAAATGAATATACGCCGGGTGGTTCCCTATGTACCGGGGGACCAGCCGGCAGGCGATAAACTGATTAAACTGAATACCAACGAAAACCCCTATCCGCCTGCGCCGGGCGTGGAACGGGTTCTGAAGGAAATGGATGCGGACCGGCTGCGCAAGTACCCGGATCCGTCATCCGTAGAGCTTGTAAAGGCCCTGGCGGAATGCTACGGGGTGGGAGAGGACCAGGTGTTTGTGGGGGTTGGATCTGACGATGTCATAGCCATGTCCTTCCTGACCTTTTTTAACTCCCAAAAGCCGGTGCTGTTTCCGGACATCACCTATTCCTTTTACAAGGTCTGGGCGGATTTATACCGGATTCCCTATGAGACGCCGGCGCTGGATGAACATATGGCTGTCCGTCCCCTGGATTATAAAAGGGAAAATGGGGGAATCATATTTCCAAACCCCAATGCACCCACAGGCATCTATATGCCTCTGGACCAGGTAGAGGAGATTGTAAAGGCCAACCAGGATGTGATTGTGATCGTGGATGAGGCATACATCGACTTTGCAGGCCTCTCTGCCAGGGAGCTTTTGTCCGGGTATGACAACCTGCTGGTGGTCCAGACCTTCAGCAAATCACGTTCCATGGCAGGGGTGCGTATTGGATTTGCGCTGGGAAGCCCGGTATTAATCAAAGCGTTAAATGATGTTAAATATTCCTATAACTCCTATACCATGAACCTGCCGTCCCAGCTGGCGGGTGTCCAGGCTGTTAAGGACAGGGCATATTTTGAGGAGACCAGGACGAAAATCATGGATACCAGGGAGCGGGCCAAGAAACGGTTTCAGGAGCTTGGATTTACATTCCCGGATTCCATGGCTAATTTTATTCTGGTCACCCATGAGCGGGTTCCGGCCGGGGATATATTTGAGGCGCTGAAGAAGGAGCAGATTTATGTGCGCTATTTCAATGCGCCCAGACTGGACAACAGCCTTCGGGTCAGCATTGGAACGGATGAGGAGATGGAGGTTCTGTTCCGGTTCCTGGAGCGGTATCTGAGGGAGTGAAAGCCGGCCAGGGATTTATAGGAACGGATTCAGGCAGTCAGGAGAGATGGATATGATGGAAGAAACAGGCTGGAAGCATTATTTTCGTCTTATACTTAATATTGTAATCCCGTTGACGGGCTGGCTGTTCATCTGCCTGCTGGGACCTAAGCTTTTGAAGTTTTTCATGCCCTTTGTCATAGGCTGGGTTATCGCCATGATAGCCAATCCCCTGGTGCGTTTTCTGGAGCGCCGGGTGAAGCTGGTGCGCAGGCACAGCTCCATTGTCATTGTGGCGGCTGCCCTGGCTCTTGTGGTCGGTCTCCTATACCTGCTGGTTTCAAGGACCTTTATCCTGCTGCGCCAGTTCATTCTGGACCTTCCCGGGCTCTACGCCGGTATTGAGGGGGATGTGGCCCGCAGCATGGAGCAGCTGGATCATCTGTTTGATTTCATGCCGGACAGTATACAGCAGAGCTGGGCCCAGTTCGGAAACAATCTGGGAAGCTATATGGGGACGGTTGTGGAGAAGATTGCCTCCCCTACCGTGGAGGCGGCGGGGACCGTGGCAAAAAGCCTTCCGGCCATGCTGGTCTACACCGTGGTCACCATTTTGTCCGCCTATTTCTTTATCGTGGACAGGGACCGCATCCTGGCAGCCATAAAAGCCCATATGCCCCAATGGGCCGGCCATTACGGACTGTACCTGAAGGGGGGAGGTGCGCCATCTCATAGGCGGTTATTTCATGGCCCAGTTTAAAATCATGGGAGTGGTGTGGCTGATCCTTACAGTGGGATTTATCGTGCTGGGAGTTGGCTACGGTCCGCTGTGGGCCTTTCTCATCGCGTTCCTGGATTTTCTGCCGGTATTCGGAACAGGTACAGCCCTTCTTCCATGGGGGCTTATTAAGCTGCTGGGAGGCGAATACGCCTTTGCGGCGGGATTGCTGCTTATTTATGTATTGACGCAGGTGACAAGGCAGATTGTGCAGCCAAAGCTGGTGGGTGACAGTATGGGGCTGCCCCCCTTCTCACGCTGTTTTTGTTGTATCTGGGATTTAAGGCGGACGGAATCGCGGGAATGATTCTGGCCGTGCCCATCGGCCTGCTGTTTGTGAACCTGTATCATTACGGAGCCTTTCAGGGCATAACAGACAGTCTGGCCGTCCTTGTGAAGGACATCGAACGGTTCCGCCATAAGGAGGAATGAGGTTCCGCCCATCGCGGTAAGAGGAAATAAAATCGAATCAGGAGAAGACGGAGTTGAAAGTGGAGAATAATCTGGATACAGATAAAGTCAGAGGGCTGATGTGGAGGCTGGCATTTCCTTCCATGCTGGCTCAATTTGTGAATGTGATGTACAGCATCGTGGACCGTATGTACATTGGAAATATTCCGGAGGTGGGCGCCCTGGCCCTGGCCGGTGTGGGAATATGCAGTCCAGTGGTCACTCTTATATCATCCTTTGCCAGCTGGATCGGAGTGGGAGGCGCCCCTCTCATGAGCATCCGCCTGGGACAGAAAAATGAGAGGGCTGCCACCCAGATGGTGGCCAACTGCTTTGCCCTTCTGACAGGAATGGCCCTCATTATCATGACCGTGTCCTACCTGTTTAAGGATCAGCTTCTGGTGTTCTTCGGTGCGGGCCCTGCCATATTCCCCTATGCCAATCAGTACATGAGCTGGTACCTGACAGGCACTGCGTTTGCCCTAATCTCAGCGGGAATGAACCAGTTCATCATATGCCAGGGATTTGCCACAGTGGGAATGAAATCCGTGGTGCTGGGGGCTGTGAGCAACATCGTGCTGGACCCGGTGTTCATCTTTGTCATGAACATGGGAGTCAGGGGAGCCGCCATTGCAACCGTGCTGTCGCAGATGGCTTCCTGCGTCTATGTGCTGCTGTTCCTGTTCGGGAAGCGCCCCCTGGTGCGGATTACCTTTGGTGGATACAGGTGGAAAACCATGAAGCAGGTGCTGTTAGTGGGCTTGTCACCGTTTCTGATCATTGCCTCGGACAGCCTGCTTATCATTGTCATGAACATGGTTATAAGCAGCTACGGGGGACCGGAGAGGAGCGACATGCTCCTTACCTGCAATACCATTGTACAGAGCTTCATGCTGATTATTACCATGCCGCTGGGAGGAATTACCGGTGGAACACAGACCGTAATGGGGTATAATTATGGTGCGGGCCGTCCTGACAGGATACGGAAGGCGGAAAAGCATGTGCTGCTTTTATCCGTTGCCTTTACAGCCGTCATGTTCATCATTGCCCAGGCGGGACCGGGATATTTTGTCAGGATATTTACAAGGGAAATGTCCTATGTCCAGGTGACGGAGTGGGCAATCCGGATATTTACCCTGTGTATCATCCCGCTGGCTGTGGAATATACGGTGGTGGACGGATTTACAGGTATGGGAATCGCAAAGGTGGCCATCAGCCTGTCCATGTTCAGAAAGTCGGTCTATTTCCTGGGAATGATTCTGCTGCCCTGGTATTTTGGGGTGGAGGCTGTGTTCTATGCTGAGCCTATATCGGATATTATGGCCTGCGCAGCCGCGTCCACGACTTTTATCCTGTTAAGCGGAAAGGTGCTGAAGGATAACCGCAGACTGTTTTGATTGGGCAGCTTGGGGACAGTCAGCCGGAAACATACATAAATGGAAGGAAGAAGAATATGAATATACTGGTAAGCGCCTGTTTGCTGGGGGTGGAATGCAGATATAACGGCCGCGGCGTGCTCATGCCCCGGGCAGAGGAACTTTTAAGCAGACATCACCTGATTCCGGTATGCCCGGAAATCATGGGCGGCCTGGCCACGCCCAGGACGCCGGCGGAGCGGGTGGGATCAGGCGTCATCACAAGGGACGGCGGGGATGTCACGGCCGCGTATGAAAAAGGCGCCGCAGAAGTGCTTAAGCTGGCACAGCTGTACGGCTGCCGGGCAGCTATACTAAAGGAGAGGAGCCCTTCCTGCGGAAGCGGGCAGGTCTATGACGGCACATTTACCGGCACCCTTACGGAGGGGGACGGTGTGTGCGCCGCCTGTCTGAAGAAACATGGGATTAGAGTATATGGGGAAAGCCAGGTGGGGAGACTGTTGGAGGACATAGAAAGGTAAAGGTGCATGAGGGAAGAAAACAACAAGGCAGAATCCGTACCCGCCCGCAGCGGGGCAAGGCGTCCCCGCCGAAGCCGCAGCAGGGAGGCCTTTAAGCAGCGCCAGAAGGAGCTGGCGGAAAATAGGGCACAGGAGCGGGGAGCACAGGAGACCAAGACGCAGGAGAACAGTATACAGGAAAACGGAGGGGCGGGCGAAACAAGAACGGGTGAAACCAAAACGGGCGACGGTCCTTTTGATAAAATCCTGAGCCGGAAGGCGGCTGCCCTAATTCTGATTCTGGCCGGCGTTGTGCTGGCTGGAGTCTATGTGTACAAAGCCCTGGGTTACAGGAATACATACTTTCCTCATACAGTGATTAACGGGATGGACGTGTCAGGAAAGACCGCAGAGGAAGTGAAGGAACTTATGGCCTCCGGCGTAAAGGGGTACGGCCTTGTACTTAAGCTGCGCCAGGAGAAACAGGAGACGGTCGCCGGTGAAACAATCGGCCTTCACACTGTGTTTGACGGAAGTCTGGAGGAAATCATACGCCAGCAGAGTCCCTTCCGCTGGCCCAGATACCTGCTTAAGGGCCCATCCTACGATATAAAGACCATGATTGCCTATGACGATGACGCTCTGGCACAGACACTGAATGGCCTGTCCTGTTTTGACAGCAGCAAGGCTGTTCTGCCCTCGGACGCATACCTGTCAGACTATGTGAGCGGACAGGGATATTCCGTTGTGCCAGAGACAGAAGGAACCACACTGGACATGGATAAGGTCAGGCCCCAGGTGGAGCAGGCCATATCCAGTCTTACCCCGGAATTGGACCTGGACGCGCTGGGCTGCTACAAGGCTCCGTCCATCCGCAGCGATAATACCTCTCTGGCAGCAGCCAGGGATGCCAGGAACCGCTATGTGAACATGACCGTGACCTATACCTTTGGCAGCAGGACAGAGGTACTGGACGGGGATGAGATACATGAGTGGCTTGTGTCTGACGGGGAACAGGTTTCCATTGACCCGGACCGGGCCGCAGCCTATGTAAAGAGCCTGGCTTCCAGGTACAACACGGCATACAGTAAGCGGCCCTTTGCCACCAGCTACGGGCAGAACGTGGAGGTATCCGGTTTTTACGGCTGGCGGATCAACCAGTCCGAGGAGACCAGGGAACTATTGGGGATTCTGGAGGCAGGGGTGAGCGTTACCAGGGAACCTGTATATTTGCAGACAGCCGCCAGCCATGACGGGCCGGATTACGGTAGCACGTATGCGGAGGTAAACCTGACGGCCCAGCACCTGATTTTTTACAAGGACGGGCAAAAGGTGCTGGAGTCTGACTTTGTCTCTGGCAATGTTTCCAGGGGCCATACCACGCCTCCGGGGATTTTCTCCATTACATACAAGCAGAGGGACGCGGTGCTGAAGGGGGAGGGATATGCCAGTCCGGTGAAGTTCTGGATGCCCTTTAACGGAGGCATTGGTTTCCACGACGCCAGCTGGCGGTCCAGCTTCGGCGGCTCCATCTATAAGAGCGGCGGGTCCCACGGCTGCGTGAACATGCCCTACGACAAGGCCAAAGAGCTTTTTGAACATGTATATGCGGGCATGCCTGTTATCTGTTATGACCTTCCGGGAACAGAGAGCAAGAAATCCAGCCAGTCCTCCGGCCGGGCGCCCCAGGAGACAACAGCGCCTGCACAGACAGCGCCTGCGCCCACACAGGCGCCTTCGGCGAATCCGCCTGTTTTGCCGGAGTCACTGCCGACGGAGACACTGCCCTCAGAGGCAGTACCGCCTGAAACATCCCCGCAGCCGTCGCAGCCTCAGGTTATCATACAGCCCGCGGATCAGACAACGGCAGCGCCCGCCCAGACCCAGCCGTCGCCAGAAGCCGCAGAAGGGTATGGACCGGCCTTCCAGACACCCCAGTCCGGCTCATCAGCCGGGCCGGGGGTCAGCTGACAAAACCTGCCGTGAATGGGCCAAACCATAAGGTTTTTTGCAGGAGGCAGTCGATTTTTCAAGTGAATTTATTGACAAATAGAAAAAACCATTTTATAATGCTCTTAATGCATCTAGGGATTACTCGTAAAGCCATTATTCAAAACTAGGGAGGATATGGACTATGGTAGAAAAGAAAGATGTTAAGGCAACTGTAAAGGCAGCAGCACAGGCAGCACAGCCGGCAGAGGCCAAGACAGAAGCAAAACCAGCAGTTCCGGAGAAAGTAGAAGCAAAGGCAGAGGCAGCAGTTCCGGTGAAGGCAGAAGCAGCTCCTGTTGAGAAGGAAGCAAAGGCAGCTCCGGCTAAAAAGACAACAGCCAGGAAAACAGCTACTAAGACAACAGCCAAGAAGGCAGCAGCACCAAAGGAGACAGCCAAGAAGGAGGCAGCTCCAAAGGCGGAAGCTAAAAAGGAGATAGCTCCAAAGGCGGAAGTCAAGAAGGAGACAGCCCCCAAGGCAGCAGCCAAGAAGGAAACCGCAAAGAAGGCGCCTGCCAAAAAGGCGGCAGAGCCAAAGGCAGCCGTACATTTCCAGTTTGACGGCAAGGACCTTGTTGCAAAGGATGTGCTGGATCAGGCTGTGAAGGCATTCAAGAAAGCGCACAGGGGCGTTGAGATTAAGACCATTGATCTGTATATTGTGGCCAACGAAGGCGCGGCCTACTATGTGGTGAACGGCGAAGGCGGAGATGATTACAAGATAATACTGTAATTCAGTATAAAGGATGGAAGAATGAAGTGGGTTGCTGTATCATGGATGCAGCAGCTCATTTATTTTATGTGCCGCGGGCAGGCATAATATCAATAAGGATGGGAAACAGGACAGTATGGCAGATTTACCGGTACGATTTGAAGAACGGATGAGAGCATTATTGGGAGAAGAATATCCGGCCTTTGCGGCCAGCTATGATAAGGAGCGTGTCCAGGGATTGAGGTTTAACAGCCTCAAGTTCCCGGATGGGAACAGGGACGCAGCCGGAAGCGGAAAAGACGGGAACGTGGTGAAACACGGGAAAGTGGTGAAAGACGGGGAAACCGGGGAGGAACAGGAAACCTGGGAAGAGACCGGCGCCGCGGAAGCAGCGCAGCTTCTCAGGGGGGAAGCCGGATTTACCCTTGAGCGGATTCCGTGGGTGAAGGAAGGATATTATTATTCCGGGGATAACAGGCCCGGAAAGCATCCATATCATGAGGCGGGACTTTACTATATCCAGGAGCCCAGCGCCATGGCCGTGGTGGAATTATTGGACCCCAGACCGGGAGAGCGTGTGCTGGATTTGTGCGCTGCGCCGGGAGGAAAGTCCAGCCACATCGCCTCCAGGATGAAGGGATGGGGCTTTCTTCTGTCCAATGAGATTCATCCGGCCAGGGCCAGGATACTTTCCCAGAACATGGAGCGGATGGGTGTGAGAAACGCAGTGGTGTCCAATGAGGACGCCCAAAGCCTGGCCGGGACATTTGACCGCTTTTTCCACAAAATCGTGGTGGATGCCCCCTGTTCAGGAGAAGGTATGTTCCGCAAGGATGAGGAAGCCAGAAACCAGTGGAGTGAGGAGCATGTGAAGATGTGCGCCGCCCGCCAGGGAGAGATACTGGACCACGCAGCCGCCATGCTGGCGCCCGGGGGAAGAATGGTATATTCCACCTGTACCTTTGCCCCGGAGGAGAATGAGGGTACGGTTCTGGCCTTTCTGAGACGCCATCCTGAATTTTACGCAGAACAGGTGCCTGCCTATCCTGGTTTTACAAAAGGAAAGCCCCAGTGGGCAGGAACAGAGGCAGAAGGCTGGGGCCTGGAGAGGACCCTGCGCATCATGCCCCATATCCTGGAGGGAGAGGGCCATTTCATGGCTGTCCTGAGAAAGGAGGGGGATCCGGAACATGGGGCAAAGACAGGAAACCGGGACAGGCTGTATCTGGACAGCAGAAAGAGAAAAGAGGTGTTCAGGGATTATGAACCCTTTATCCGGGACACTCTGACAGAACCGGACACCTTCCTGGAGAGGAAGGAATATGTTCTGTTCGGGGAACAGCTGTATCTGATGCCGGCCGATATGCCGGATATGAAGGGGCTAAAGATTCTCCGGCCGGGGCTTCATCTGGGCACCCTGAAAAAGAACCGTTTTGAGCCCTCCCATGCCCTGGCACTGGCCCTCAGGAAAGAGGAGGCGCAATGCTCCTGGGAACTGTCCTCCTGGGGAGACAGCGTGATCCGGTACCTGAAAGGCGAAGCCCTCAGCGAGGACGCGGGAACATATAAGGGACGCCTGAAAGGCTGGGTGTTAGTCTGCACCGGCGGTTTCAGCCTGGGCTGGGCCAAGTACGCGGGAGGCATGCTCAAAAACCATTATCCCAAGGGGCTGCGGTGGAATTAGCTGCGGTGGAATAAAATCCGTCAGGTGCCTGGGGGCAGGAGCCGTTCCATATCTTGGGGCAGCCCGGCCGTGAATTCCATCTCCTTCCCTGAAATGGGATGTTTAAAGCGGAGGAGACAGGAGTGAAGGGGCTGGCGGCTGATATACCGGTAATCCGGGCAGTATAGGAAGTCTCCGGGAAGGGGATGTCCTATGGACCCCATGTGGACCCGTATCTGATGCGTCCGGCCTGTTTCCAGGCTGAGACTTACAAGAGACAGGTCCTTTTCTTCGTTATAGAGCAGGGTACGGTAATGGGTGACCGCCCTTTCGCCTGTCTCCGGGTCCACCCGGCGCTCGATGGTGGAACCTTCTGCCCTGGCAATGGGGCTGTCAACCGTGCCTTCCTCCGGTGTATGCCCAAGTACAATGGCCCTGTACTCCCGCCTGATTCTGCGCCCGGCCATTTGTTCCGATAAGATACAGGCGCTGAGCATATGTCTGGCCAGGATAAGCAGCCCGGTGGTATCCCTGTCCAGCCGGTTGATGACCCGGTAGGTAAAAGATTCCCCCTTTTCACGGAAACACCAGGAGACAGCGTTGGCAAGGGTATTGTCATAGTGACCCTGGGACGGGTGGATGGGCACGCCGGCGTCTTTATTGATGACCAGTATATCCTCGTCCTCATACACAATGGAGAGAGGAAGCTTTACCGGCACAATATTCCCGGAATCCTCCTCCTCGGGCAGCGCCACCTCCACTGTCTCCCCGGCCTTCAGCCGGTAACCTGCGTACGCCGGCATTCCGTCCACAGCAAGTCCCTGTCCGGCCTTAATGCGCGTCACCAGCCGGTGGGAAAATCCCTTTGCCCTTAAAAACTGTCCAAGGACAATTCCGTCCTCCCTGTCTCCAATGGTATAGCATATCTCTCTCCGTCTCATGTCCGTCCCTCAACTCTGTTTTCTGTATAGAAATCCGTCAACTGCCCGGATAATGTGTTAATTCAAATGTTTTTTCTTGCTGGCAGCGTGGTCAACAATGGCGTCCTTTCGCAGGAAGCTGGCCCGTTTTACGCTGTCGATGCCATATTTGCTGCGTATGGCATCCACTGCCTTTTCAAAATCCTTTTTCTTCTGAAGTCCGGGGTCGTCAAAAAGGCTCATCTGTGAGAATCCGTCATCGGAAATCTTGCCGGCCCGCACGCCCATGAGCCGCAGCGGCGTCATGTTCCAGGATTCCCTCAGCAGACGGCAGGAATACTCATAAATCACGGAGGTGGAATCCGTTGGCTCCGGTATGACCATCTGGTGGGACTGATTCTTAAACTCCCAGTCACGCAGCTCCACACATACATTATTGCACAGCACATGGTCCGCCCTCAGCCTGGCGCCTACGGTTTCACAGAGGGAGAGCAGGACCTGGCAGGCGCTTTCGTAGTCAGATATATCCCTGGAAAGGGTGATGCTGTTGCCATACGCCTTATTGACAGGTTCCTTTTCAGCCACAAGCTCCTCATCAATGCCATTGGCGTACTGCCGGATGAGGACAGCATACTTCTCGCCCAGGTGGGACTTGAGCACCTCCAGGTTGCAGCATGCCAGCTGTCCGATGGTATGCAGCCCCAGGTTTTCCATCTTCCTCTGGGCAGCGCCTCCCACAAAAAACAACTCCCGTATCGGCAGGGGCCACATCTTCTCAGCCACCTCCCGTGGAAACAGGGTATGGCATTTATCCGGCTTCTCAAAGTCAGAGGCCATCTTAGCCAGAAGCTTATTGGTGGAGATTCCGATATTTACCGTAAATCCCAGCTCCTTCCTGATCCGTTCCCGAATCTCATTGGCCACCTCCAGGGGGCTGCCAAAGAGATGGATGGTGCTGGTCATGTCCAGAAAAATCTCATCGATACTGAACTTTTCATGATCCGGCGTGTATTCCTCCAACAGCTCCATCATGCGGCGGGAGCATTTAATGTAAAAATCAAACCGGGACGGAACAACCACCAGATCCGGGCACTTGCGCATGGCCTGAACCAGGGGCTCCCCGGTGGTGACCCCATACCTCTTAGCCAAGGGAGACTTAGCCAGCACGATCCCATGGCGGGACTTGGCGTCCCCACCGACCGCAGCAGCAACCGTTCTCAAATCCAGGGCCTCCGGGTCCTGAGAAAGCCGGTACACACATTCCCAGCTTAAAAACGCTGAATTCACATCAATATGAAAAACAAGACGATCCCCCTGTCCCATCACAAAACACCGGCCTTTCTGACATATTGTCCACTTACAAATATCATACCAGAATATGTGTTCGGTGGCAAGAGGGAGTTGGGGAGGGGACGCGGATGGTTTGGGGA
>JAJQEA010000225.1 GCA_021201905.1 Clostridia bacterium | reverse complement strand
ATTTTTGTTGTCTGTATATCACGGAGCCTGCGCTTCACTTGAATGACCTTTTCGCTGAGGTCGGAAGAGATGAATCCATTGGCTTTCATCTGGGCGGATGTCCGCCCCAGCATATCCTCACGTTTCAGTCCATAGATGCATTCGCAGGCCTTATTTACGAATACACACAAGCCGGTGTTGTCAGTGACATAGATTTCATCGTAAGAGTGATTGGCTATTTCCAGCAGCTCCCTGTATTTTGCTTTTACGTCCGCCAATGATTTTTTGCTGGCATGGAGGTCCGACATATTAAAAAGGAACAGGGCAATTTTAACAGGTTCTCCTTCTTCAAAGAAGGGATAGGAATGAAATTCAAGGCATATGTCGTCATAGCAAGCTTGATAGGTCTGTTTGAGACTGGAGTAATTAAATTTGGGAATCATGTCATCAATGGTACTAATGCTTGTAATGCCTGTCTTGCAGAGAATTCTCTTAGCTGCCGTATTCAGGCTCATGATTTTGCCGTGAATATCAGATAAGATAAAGCCAAAATTGAGGTCGGCAAAGAATGATTTGCTGATCCTTCCCTGATAGGTCTCGTCGGATTGGATGTGGTCCAGAAGCAGAGCAGTCTTATTGGCGATGCCGAGGGCGCAGCCGTCATCAGATGTTACGATGATGGTCTTATCTGCAATCAATTCCGGGTTTATGAAGCCGCAGTTTTGGGGGAGCATCACATAATCGCTGTCACTTATGGATTCCAGCACATGGTCAAATTGCAGGCCAAAGGCAATTTCCTTATATAGCTTGCCCGTGTGAATGATTCCGCAGGGCCTTTTTCTGGCATCACACAAAATGATGTGGCAGGCGTTTACATCGTTTTGTAGCAGGTAGTGGAGCAAATCTCTTATGCTTTGATTAAAATGAAAGATTGGAACAATATCAATATATTTTGTATCCATACGCATCACCTGTTATTGTTTCATTGAGACTATGGTTTGTTTTGCAATGTCATATCCATAGTATACCATGAGATTTGGGAAATCAATTCAAGATAATGATTCAGAATTGAATCGTTTTTGCCGTTGACTGGTCCGGGGGACACAGCTAATATAGAGGGCAAAGCTGAGGGGCCCTGAGGCGAAGTTGATACACGATGTTTCTTATGGAGGTTATGATATGAATGATAAGCGATTAAATCTGCCCATGACAGGTATCTGTTCCTTTATGAAAAAGGAGATTTGCGCTGACTTGGACCAGCTGGATGCGGATGTGGCGGTTCTGGGTGTGCCCTACGATATGGGAATCCAGTACCGGTCAGGAACGAATCAGGGACCTGAGTATATCCGGGCAGGTTCTAAATTGACGGCATTTACCAATGATGACGGTGTGTATGATCCGGACAGGGATGAGATGTTCCTGGACAGCCGCTGGAGGATTGTGGATTGCGGAGACGCTGATATTGTCCATGGAGATCTGGAACAAAGTTTCCGAAATATTGAAGAGACTGTGCGAAAGATTGTCGAAAAGGGCGCCATGCCGGTAGTAATGGGAGGAGACCATTCCATTACCATTCCGGTGGTCAGGGCATTGGACAGCCTTGGTCCTGTCTGTGTGGTTCAGATTGATGCACATCTGGATTGGTGTGACCAACGTGCCGGACAGAGACTGGGGCAGGGAAGCCCTATGCGCAGGATTTCTGAGATGAAACATGTTAGCGGAATGGCACAAGTGGGAATCCGGGGACTTGGCAGCAGCATGAAATCAGACTTTGAGGATGCCCGTGAGTATGGCAGTGTGATTATCTCAGCCAGGGATGTAAAAAAGAAGGGAATAGAATATGCTCTCAACCAGATTCCAGATGCAGACAGGTATTATATCACATACGACATTGACGGCACAGACCCGTCCCTGGTGACAGGCACAGGCACACCGTCCGCAGGAGGGCTCGACTATTATGAAATCAATGACCTTCTTTATGGAATCACCAAAAAGGGGGAGGTAGTGGGATTTGATTTGGTTGAGGTGGCACCCCAGTATGACCTGTCCGGATATACAGGCATTTTTGCCGCCAGAATGATGATTGAATTTATGGGATATATTTTAAAATCAAAAGAGAAATAGAGAACCGGCAGACCATTAACCCTTATGAAAGCAGAGGAATAGTATGGATGGAGTCTTAATTAATGATACCCTGTTAATCTTTGCAATTATTATTGGAGTCACGGCGTTTGGAATGTATGCTGAGAGAAGGTGGCGGTGGGCTGGTATCCTATCCGGCATGGGTGTCAGCATATTCACGGCCGTGGCACTGGTTACATGCCATGTGCTGCCAACTGCATCCGGCGCATATGACGTTGTGTTTGATTACATTATGCCTCTTGTCATTCCCATGGTACTTCTTGAGGCGAATATAAAACGAATCATCAGGGAAAGCGGTCATTCCTTTATTCTGATGAATGTCGCCTGTCTGGGCGCAGTGATAGGCGGCATTGCAGTGGGATTTTTGTTCAGAAATAATGCCTACTTTGCAAAGGACATTGCCGGATATGTGGCCATGGAGGTGGGGGCGTGTACCGGAGGTACGGTAAACCAGGCTGCAATGGCCAAGACCTTTAATGTAAGCCACGATGTGGTGGGAGCTGCTGCCGTAGGAAGCAATCTGGTGGCAGTAACCTTCCTGGTAGTCATCGGCATGCTGCCAAATCTGAAGTTCTTTAAAAAGAATTTTAGACATCCGTATATGGATGAGCTTGAAATCCAGGAAGCGGGTTCCTGCAAGCCCGTTGAGAGTGAAGAGGTTAAGGACGGTATGGGGTACACGGTGCTGGGGCTGGCAAAACTGCTGGCATTCTCCTTTGGGGTATTGGGAGTATCGACCCTGGTCTGCAATTTTATGGGTTCCCTGGGACTTCCCACTGTTTTTGATATGTTGTTCAGTAATATTTATTTGGTTACCTCCGTCCTCACCCTGGTGGTGGTCACTGCTTTTCCAAAGTTTGCGGAATCCATGCGGTTTGGGCAGGAGATCGGATCCTTCATGCTGTTACTGTTCATGACTGTTATGGGAACAGGAGCAAGTATCATTGAAATTATACAGATTGCTCCTATGATTGTGGTGGCGGAAATTATCATTATCTTCTTTATAATGACAATTACCCTTTGCATTACTAAAATCTTTAAAATGAATCTGGAAGAGGCTCTGATTTCGATTAACTCAAGCTATGGGGGACCGGCAACAGCATGTGCGTATGTGGGAAGCAAAGGGTGGCAGAGACTTATGATACCGGCTGTCCTGATTGGAGTATACGGTTATATCATTGGCAACGCCCTTGGTATACTGGCCGGTAATATTTTTCTGTGATAAAATTCGGAGTGGGAACGTGATACTACCGGGGTTTTTGACAGTCTATGGTATGAGGTGATGAAATGAATGATGATTTGATTCTCTCGCAGATTGAGGCAAACAGAGAGGAAATCATAAGGTTAAGTCTTGCTATATGGGAAAATCCCGAGGGGCCATACAGGGAATTTAAGGCAAGCGAGTGGACGGCCCAATTGCTTGAAAAGCATGGGTTTCAGGTGGAGAGGGAGGCAGGAGGGATAAGGACTGCTATAAAAGCCTGTTATGGCTCAGGACATCCCGTCATAGGCTTTCTGGGCGAATACGATGCGCTCCCCGGCCTGAGCCAGTCCCGGAGCAGTGTGCCGGAACCGATACCCGGCCAGAAGTATGGTCATGGCTGCGGGCATAATCTGATATGTGGAGCAAATGCGGGTGCCGTTATTGCACTGAAGGCTCAGATGGAGCGGGAGAATATTCCGGGGACCATCATATTCTACGGCTGTCCGGCGGAGGAAGTTCTTACAGGAAAACCGTTTATGGCAAGGGCAGGACTGTTTGATGAACTGGATGCAGCACTGGCTTTTCATCCAATGGAATGCAATATGACAACCTATGGGAACATGGCTGCGGCCAATATGGCAAAGTTCCATTTTAAGGGGAAATCCGCACATGCTTCCGCGGACCCATATAACGGGCATTCCGCGCTGGATGCAGTTGAGCTCATGGACATAGGGGCCAATTATCTCAGGGAACATATAAAACCTGATGCCAGAATCCACTATACGATTACGGAAGGCGGCACAGTCCCCAATATAGTTCCTGACAGGGCAAGCGTATGGTATTTTGTGAGAGCTGCCAGGAGAGAGGATGTGGAGGAAGTCTATGGGAGGCTGGTGGATGTGGCAAGAGGCGCGGCCCTTATGACAGGCACAGAACTTGAGACAGAGTTTTTAGGCGGATGCCATGATACCTTAAACAACAAAGTACTGGAGGATTTAGTCCATCAGGTCATGTTGGATATTCCCCAGGAACCCTGGACAAAGGACGAAATAGAGTATGCGTCAGCCCTGAACCGCTTCTATGAAAAAAACAAAACAGACATGCTGGACAGACATGGTTTGCCGGATGGCATGGAAATCCATGAGGGTGTGCTTCCCATGCTTACAACAGGCGACTGCAGTTCCTCGGATGTGGGGGATGTGGCACATATCGTCCCTACGGCTTTTTTTTACAACGGCCTGCAGCAGCATTGGCGCTCCCGGACACAGCTGGCAGATTACGGCCTGTTCGGCTCACAGTATTGGGCAGAAGGGGATGTTGTACGGTGCCAGGATACTGGCAAAAGCCGCCCTGAATTTGCTGAAGGAACCGGAAATATTGGAACGGGCAAGAATCGAATTCGATAAAGCGATTAAGGGAAGGCCATATAAATGTCCATTACCGGAAGAAATGAATATACCTGAATAGAGAAGAAGTGCAGGCCCATATGGCGGCAGGAGACATACCTGCCTGTATATGGGCCTGCATTGTTTTTGAAAATTTTGATGGCGGAAAAATCTGCGTACCAATGACCGTTTCGATGTTCATATACCGGCGGATATAAGGCGTTGATGGAGTGCCGGGCGGTTCATGTGCGCAGGACAAGAGACGGGTGGTGCTATGGCCTGCGAATTACGGCATCCGGGCAGAAGCTGCCGGAAGTCAGGCTGGATATGGAGCTGGAGACCCAGGAGGCGGGGAGGGTAAGGGCTCTTGAATGTGATTACGAGTTTATTACCCTGGAGGGGACGGGGGAATTGGGAGACTGACACTGAGGGTTCCGGAATATGGGAAGGCGGCCCACTGCGTACTTGTGGATCCGGAGCGGGGACGATACAGGATTGAAAATAAGAGGGAGCTGCTTTTAAGTGAGTATTACGGGCGATTATTCGCTCCGGATGCCACTGTGGATATTGCCATGGACAGAGGGAAGGGATATAATATCAGCATGCATTAGGATGAGAGGTGCAAAAATGATACAGGAGGGGCAAGATTTACGTTGGATGCGATAGAAGGCAGCAGGAAAAAATTGTCAGAGTCCATAGAATATCTGTTGAGCAGAAAGAGCCTGGATGATATTGCGGTAAGTGAGATTGTGGAGAAGGCAGGGGTGTCAAGGCGGACCTTTTACCGTCATTTCTGTGATAAATACGAGCTGGTCAACTGGTATTACGATGGATTTTACAAAGAAAGCTTTGGGAGCATTGTATTGGGGGCCAGCCTGGAGGAGGCGCTGACCCAGTGCCTGAAGATTTACCGGCAGAAGCGGAACGTCCTGAAACATGCGTATGAGAGCCGCGATATCAATGGCCTGAAGAACCATGACATCGAGATTACCAGAAGGATTTATGAGACATTCCTGAAGCAGAGGGGAGCCGACATCCGGTCTGAAATCATGTGGTTTTCCATTGAAATGGCTGTGCGCGGCGGAAGCGACATGGTGATTCAGTGGATACTTGGCAATATAGAGCTTCCGGCTGAGAGGATGGCGCGCCTGATATGTGAGACCCTGCCGGAAGAGATTAAAAAATATCAGACGTCTCCTGTCACACATGTGTAAATCTGTGACTTCCCTTTTGGCGGATCTCCTGCTATACTGCACATGTGATAAAGAATGCCATGAAGGAGAACAGTAGTACAGAGGCTTTTCTTACAGAGAGTGTCCGGCTGGTGGAAGGACGCAGGAAAGACTGTATGAATACGCTCCGGAGCAGCAGCCTGAAGGTTTTAGTAGGGTTTGACGGGAACGCCCGATACAGCGTGAGAGTGTTGACTGACACTCGATGAGGAATGTTCTGTGAAGATCATTCAGGTACAGAGGTGGTACCGCATAACCTGCCCTCTGCAGCAAGCTGCTGCAGGGGCTTATTTTTTTGTTTAAAAGGAGGAAGACATGGGAATTTACGAAGAGTTGGAAGCGCGGGGACTGATTGCGCAGGTGACGGATGAGGCAGAGATAAGGGAGCTTGTAAATGCGGGAAAGGCAAAGTTCTATATAGGCTTTGATCCAACGGCAGATTCACTGCATGTGGGACATTTCATGGCGCTGTGTCTGATGAAGAGACTGCAGATGGCAGGAAACCGCCCCGTGGTCCTGCTGGGTGGAGGAACCGGATACATTGGCGATCCCTCGGGCCGCACGGACATGCGCTCCATGATGGGGGCGGATGTGATTCGCCATAACTGCGAATGCTTTAAGAGACAGATGGAACGGTTCATTGATTTTGAGGGGGAGAATGGAGCCATTGTTGTGAACAACGCGGACTGGCTGCTGAATCTGAATTATATTGAGCTGCTCCGGGATGTGGGTGCCTGTTTTTCCGTTAATAATATGCTTCGCGCGGAATGCTATAAGCAGAGAATGGAAAAGGGACTGTCATTCCTGGAATTCAATTATATGATCATGCAGTCCTATGATTTTTACCATCTGTACAAGGAACTTGGCTGCAACATGCAGTTTGGAGGGGACGACCAGTGGTCCAATATGCTGGGAGGAACGGAACTGATCCGGAGAAAGCTGGGAAAGGATGCCTATGCCATGACCATCACCCTTCTCATGAACTCAGAAGGAAACAAGATGGGCAAGACTGCAAGGGGCGCTGTATGGCTGGATCCGGAGAAAACGCCGCCCTTTGAGTTTTACCAGTACTGGAGGAATATTGCGGACGCGGATGTGATGAAATGCATCCGTATGCTCACCTTCATCCCGGTGGAAGAGATTGATGCCATGGACGGCTGGGAAGGAGCACAGCTGAACCGGGCAAAAGAAATACTGGCCTATGACCTGACTGCGCTGGTCCACGGGGAAGAAGAGGCACGCAGGGCAAAGGATACCTCCATTTCCTTATTCACAGGGGCCATGGATGACGATAACATGCCGTTCACAGCGGTTGGAGAAGGAAATCTTGTACAGGACAGCATCAATATCATGGATCTTCTTGTGCTGTGCAACCTGGCAGCTTCCAAAAGCGAGGCCAGAAGGCTGATTACCCAGGGCGGCATCCAGGTCAGCCAGAACAGGGTGGAGTCCATTGATTTTAGGGTGAGCCGGAGTATGCTGGAGGATGGAATTATCATTCAAAAGGGAAAAAAGGTGTTTAGAAAGGCCGGGATGAACAAACAGCGATAGCATGAGCCCGGGAGTCCGGGAAAAAGAACAGAACCGGCTTTGTTTTTATGGGGTTGTCTGTTATAATATTCAAAACGATTGACTGTTTTGAGTGTGATGGCAGAAGGAGATACGTGTGAAACATAGAAAAGTGACGATTAAAGTGATGATTGCTGCGGCTGTTTTGATTTCCGTTATGATGTCTGTGAGTGCCTGCGGGAGGGGGATGGGAGATGCCGCGGACCCGGCGGGAAACAGCGGCGTGCCAACGGGAGATGCCGCGGACCCGTCAGGGAACAAGGGAGTGCCAACGGGAGATGCCGCAGTCCCGGCGGGAAACAGCGGAGTGCCAATGGGAGATGCCGCGGACCCGGCAGAAAATGCCGCGGCATCGCCGGGCAACCAGGGTGCGCCGCAGGCCCAGGCCCAATCAGGCCAGCCGGCATTGAACAGGCAGGCGGTACCTCTCTTAAAGGGCGAAAGCACGTCTGCACAGCCGGAATCTGCCGGCCTCCTGGATAAGGCATCGCCTGAAACCAGTGCCATGACGCTGTTTACATACGACGGAACATCGGTGCGTCTCTGCTATATGTTTGACAGCGAAAAGGAGAGGGAGATACTGGATGCCTTAAGTTCCGTAAAGGCGGAGCCGGTGGAAAACTGGTCGGCAGAGGATGCCTCCCTGCCTGTTTATGGAATTGAGATTGGCCGGGAGGACGGTCTCAGCCTGTTTGCTGCGTGGACCAACGGAAGGTGGATTGCCCAGGATGGGAATGTGTATAAATTCGATTTTGATTTTGAAGGTCTGAAGCAGAGAAAGGAGTGGGAGAGTGCGGGGGAGCTGCCCTCTTTTACCAGCTTTCCGTGCGCGCGGATATTTACGCAGGAGAAAGGTAAGTGGAATACCCGGTTCCTGGTTCCGGCGGCTCCTTTAAATCCTCCAAGGGGGATTACCATGACACTGGATTCATGGGATAAGGATGTGGCGGCCGTGACCATTTCCAATGAAAGCGGCGGGGAATGGAGCTGCGGTGAATTTTATGAGTTGCAGGTGCTGATTGACGGCACCTGGTATGAGATTCCCGCCATGCCGGGCAACTGGGGGTTCAACTGTATGGGCTTTTATATACCGGACGGCGGTTCACAGAGTATGCTCAATCATTTGGCTATGTACGGGGAACTGCCGTCAGGAAAATACCGTCTTGTCATGAAGGAATTGTCTGTAGAGCATGATATACAATGATGCATGCCCATGCTATGCCGTGACCTGTACGGTGGCTGCCGCTGTATGCTGGTCCCGGACAGTACTCTGGTTTAAGCTCCGGCATTTCTGCCGGAGGACTGCCTGGGTTTGATTTAGACTTGACACAGTTGTGCGGATATCCTCCTGAGTGGTTTCCGGGTGCAGGGTGCACATCCGCAGGACCTTCCTTCCTCTCAGCTCTGTGGTGAGAATCTGTGCATAACTGCTGTCCGTGATCTCGCGGGCAATCTCCTGGTTTATCTGGTCAATACGGCTGGAGGCCAGTCCGGCAGGCACGTAGCGGAAGTTTACAATGCCCAGCTTTGCAGGCGAGACGATTTCCCAGTCAGGGTAGCTGTCTATGATTTCTTCGGCCAGCCCGGCCATGGCAATGCCGTGTTCAATCATCTGCCCCATTCCCATGCTGCCCATGATCTGCAGTGTAACCCACAGCTTCAGGCTTCTGGCAGGGCGGGTGAGCTCAGGTCCCAGGTCCCAGAAATCAGGATGGCTGCTGAAGCCTTCCGCGTCTTTGAGGTATTCCGGATGGACGGCAAAGCTGCGTACAAGGTGTGACTGGTCCCGCACCAGCACCGCGCTGCACCCATAGGTCTGCATCAGCCATTTATGCGCGTCCCAGCTTAAGCTGTCGGACCCTTCGATTCCTGCCAGGCGCTCCCTGTAATGGGGGGAGAGGAGGACGGAGGCGCCGAAGGCCCCGTCTACATGCATCCACATGTCATATTTCTGACAGATTGCAGCAATTTCCGGCAGCGGATCAATGCTGCCTGTGTTGGTGGTTCCGGCCGTGGCGATGACGGCAAAGGGCCTTTGGCCCTGAGCCAAATCCCGGCGTACGGCTGCTTCAAGGGATGCCGGATTCATGGAAAAATCCGCGCCGGTGGGTATTTTTTTTACTTGGTCAGCCCGGAAGCCGATGATATGTAAGCCCTTGGCAACAGAGGAATGAGTCTGGTCCGACACATATGCCGCGGCAATGTGCCGCTCCCCACAGGCCAGTTTGGCATCCCGCGCAGCGGTCAGCGCGGTCAGGTTGGCTATGGAACCGCCGGAGACAAACAAGCCGCCGCTGCCCTGGGGATAACCGGCCAGACCGCACATCCACTGAATCAGCTCACGTTCGATAAAATTCGCGGCCGATGCATTCATATGGCAGCCGGCATGAGGGTCAAAGGCGTTGGTCATGATATCCCCCATCCAGGAATAAAGGGACACGGGACTGGGGATACACGCAAAGCATCTGGGATGCTGTACAAGGGTGTTGTGGGAATATACGTCCCGGAGCATTTCGCGGTAAACCTGGTCCACAGGTCTCCCCACTCTGGGTATGCCCTGCCGGTGCAGGTGTGAGAGCACCTTGTCATCCGCCTGACGGCTCACATCCTGTTCTTTTATATTCTGATAAAAGCCCAGGGCTGTATCAATAAATTCCTTCATCAATTCTCCGGCCTGTCTGGTCTGCTGTACATCTGTTTGTGATTCCATATTAGGATTCATGTGGCTGCCTCCTCTGTGTCACTTGACTTTTTCTGTTTAATACTGTACCATACAGACGTAGGATTTGTGAAATTCATAGTTTTTATTATAATGTTCAAAAATTTTGATGGGTGGGCTTATGGAAATCAGAAATGTCATTACATTTGTTCGGATCGCAGAGCTTCAGAACTTTTCAAAAGCAGCCAGCCAGCTGGGATATTCCCAATCAGCCATCACCATGCAGATGAAGCAGCTGGAGGAGGAACTGCATACGCAGCTCTTTGACCGAATCGGCAGGCAGGTCAGGCTGACACAGGCAGGGGAACGGCTTCTGCCCTATGCGCTGGACATCCTGGATGCGGTGCGCAGGGCGGAGCGCGTTACGCAGGATCCGGGGGAGGTCACGGGCAGGCTGCGCATTGGCACGGCTGAATCCCTTCTCATCAGTGTGCTTCCGCCTATTATTGTGGAGTTTGGACAGCTGTGTCCCCATGTGGAGGTAAGCACCCACACGGGCCTGGTAGCTGATTTGTTTGGGATGTTACAGCGAAATGACATAGATATTCTCTATTTCCTGGATCAGAAAACCAACTTTCCGGAATGGGTCAAGGTGACAGAACGTCCGGAGGCAGCCTTTTTTGTTGCCTCTGCCAAATCACCACTGTCCGGCCGGAAACGGATTTCCCTGGAGCGTCTCCTTCAGGAACCGTTTCTTCTCACGGAAAAAGGAGTCAGCTACCGTTATGCCATGGAGCAGATCCTGGCTGCGGACGGGATTGAGCTGCGTCCCTTTCTGGAGACTGGCAATACGGATATTATCACGAAAATGCTGCTTCAAAACCGGGGCGTGTCCTTTCTACCGGAGTTTGTGGTACGGGATTATATCCGCAGCGGCCTGCTGGCTGAGCTGGATACGGAGTGTCCTGAGATATGCATGTGGAGCCAGCTGGTCTACCATAAGAACAAATACGTGACGCCCCAGATGGAGCAGTTTATGGAATTGATGAGAAAATATATGGGGGCAGCGCTCTGAAAGTACCATGCCGGGGGATGCAGTACCAGCTTATGCGGGTCCTGCATCCCCTTCTGCTATCAGCAGGAATTCCTCCATGGCCCGGCTGAAATACCGTCCATTTTTCCAGTAAAAACACAGGTTCCTCTGGCAGAGGCTGTCGTCAAGCTTATAGTACACCACGCCGGGGTGGGAGGGGACCTGCTTAATCAGGGTGTCGCTGATAAAGGAGATGCCCATTCCGGAACAGGTGATGTTGTAGGATGTGAGCTGCTGGTCCAGCTCAAACCGGATGTCCGGGGTAATGTTATGGCCGGCCAGGATTTTCATGGCCCGCTTCCTCGTATCATTATCCGGCTTGAGCATGATATAAGGCTCCCCGCTGAACCGGTCCAGGGGAACAGGCGCGATGCCGCTGTCCAGGAAGGAACCGTCCTGAATCATTTCCAGAGGAATCTGGTACCGGGCTGTTTCCCTGTTTACGTCAAGGGTCCTTGGCACGGCCAGAAGCAGGTATTCCTTCCGGTAGACGCGGCTGTCAAAGGCGGCCTTATCCAGCTGGCAGTTGTCAATCATAAGGTCGATTCCGCCGTTTTGCAGCAGGGATTTGAGCTCCGATGTATTTTCTTCAATCAGCTCCACCTTTACCAGGGGAAACTGCCTGGTAAAGCTTCCAATCAGAGGGGGAAGCACCCACGATGAAAAAAGGCTGCTGCCGCCCAGAACCAGCTTCCCTGTTTTTAGTCCGCCCCAGTCATTCATGAAGCTGCTGAACTCATGCTCCACGGAGATGATTTGCTCCACAGAGCTGATATACCGTTTTCCGAATTCCGTGAGGGTCAGGGGCTTTGTGCTTCTGCCAAAGATGGGATAGCCCATGTGTTCCTCAATCCTTTTTACGGTGGCGCTTAAGGATGGCTGTGATATGAACAGTTTCCTGGCGGCCTTGGAAAAGCTTTTCTCCTGATAGACTGTGTAGATGTATTCCATTCCCTAAAACATTATATTCCCCTTTATTTTCCAAAAAATA